>CALVEE010000176.1 GCA_944326495.1 Candidatus Gastranaerophilales bacterium
TATTGTGCTGATGATATAGAAAAACTTGTTATGCCGGTAGTTGAAGGCAGGGCTGATATTGTAGTAGGTGCAAGGGATATTTTTTCTATAAAAGAATTCTCTCCAATGAAAAAACTTTTCCAAAAAATCGGCTCTGCTGTATTAAGATTGCTTTCATCTACTGCTGTAGATGATGCTCCGAGCGGGTTCAGGGCTTTTTCTAAGCAGGCAGCAATTAGAATTAATGTTTTTGATAACTATACATATACTATGGAGACTCTGCTTCAAGCAAATGCAAAAGGCTTAAAAGTTATATCTGTACCCGTTAGGGTTAACCCGATGTTAAGAAAATCAAAACTTGTCAAAAATATTTTTGATTATATTTTCAAATCAATGAAAACAACAATAAGAATGTTTATTGTATACCGTCCGTTTAGATTTTTTATAGCGATAGCCTCAATGCTGGGATTTGCCGGTATTGCTCTTGTTATAAGATTTCTCTATTTTTACATGCAGGGTAATGGAAACGGACATATCCAGTCGCTTATTTTTGCAGCAGTATTTTTGATTTCAGCTGTGCAAGTCGGAATTATTGCAATTTTAGGGGATTTACTATCTATTAACCGCAAACTTATAGAAGATGTTCAAACAAGGTTAAAGAAACTGGAATTAAATAAATAGCAAAGAAAAAACCGCTCTGGGAAGAAGCGGCTAAAGAAAAGGGAAAAAGGGAAGGGATAATTGGGGGGTAAATGAAAAGTAAATAGATAAAAACATTTACTTACCCCTATTTATAAACTTAATTAACTGAATATACCAAAGGTTCTCTCAATGTTATCGTCTCTAACTTTTCCTATGGATTCCATTTCAGTTGTTATTGATGTTCTTTCTGTTTCAAGTTTGCTTAATTCATTATCAAATTTAGTGTCCTTAGTATTAATAATGTCTAATTCATGTTCATATTCAGCTTCTGCTTTCTTTAAATCAGTATCGTCAGACACTTCTTGCAGGAAGCTTGCACTCGTGCTTGTTGCAACACTTGTATCATCCCATTCGTAAGTATCCGGATTAAATTCTGAAATCAGAACACGGCCAGACTGTACCATATTATTGAACCATTCATTAGCTTCATCTCCGGAAACATATTGATCTTCAATTTCCTGACAGCCGCCTGATTCCTTAATTATTTCATATAAAGAAACGTAATAATTGAATTCATCTTTGATTGAAGTCCAGGTCATATCATTATAAATTTTGTTGTTTTCTGGGTCTCCTAAAACAACATCTTGGTCATCTTGTTTCTCCAAATTCATATAATTAAAAATTTCACTGCCGTATTTATCATATAACATATCTCTAAATTTTGTCAGAGCTTCTGTTTTAGCACCCTGATCTTCAGCATTTTCTATATCATCATATGCTGCAACTAAATCTGTATCATCTTGGTGCTCATTAAATACTAATTCTTCCATATCAGACATTGTAACAAAATCATTATCCTCTTGATTAGAGCCGCCAATAAAAACAGCATTACCTATGGTATCTCCATTTTCTGCTCCTGAATCCCAGCAAAAACATCCATCAAATCCTAACATTGCCCAGGCAAATGTATATTTATCGTTGCTATATTCTTCATACATATCTGCAGTATTAGAATCAACAATAAGTTTTCCTGTTTTTGCATCAGTTAATGCATATTGAGTACATCTGCTGCTATCATATCCGCAGACAGTTGAGAAGTTTGCATCTACAAATGTTTTTGTACCATTTCCGTTATAAAATGCGACTTGAATTTTCTTGGCATCTAAAGCATCACAATAGGCCTGGTACGCTTCATCTTTCTGCGTAGCCAAAGCTATCTTCTGGCTCTGGATATTTTGTGCTTTGTACTCAATATCGTGGAGCCGGCTCGTTAGAGTTAATAATCTAGCTTGTGACGCTGCCATTCCCATTGTTGTTCGTAGTCCTTTTTATTTTTTTCCCTTGTTAATATTGTTTACGGCACATTTTGATAAAAACTTTAGCTTTTTAGAAAATATTGTTACAAATCTTTACATATCACTCAAAAAAAAAACTTCTCTAATGAGAAGCTGGAAAATTAGTTAGGAAGGGATTTTAGGGATTAAAATCTTTTTGTTTACATCTTACATATATATAAAGGATATAAATTATCCTTCAATTTCAGAATTAAAATATTTTGTTACAAAACTTAATAATTATATTCTTTTTAATAAACGGTTGTATTCGTTAATAAGTAGTTGTTTTGGAGGGTAATTTGCTATTATATCCCAGGGGAGTTCTTCGGCTAAGTCATAGCCGTCTATAGTTTTATTAATATCAATTCCCGTTTCTTTTAGAGCTTTTTTGAAAGCGCCTGTATTTTCACCGTTATTATATACTGCAGTCAGAAACTCTGCTAAATTTTTATCACCTCTTGATAATACTGTCTGCCAAAAATCCCATTTTATGCTTGAGAATTTTGATTTTACTCCTATTTTAGCTAAGCCTTTTTCCAAAAATTTTTGTTTAGCTTCAAGCGATTTGGTATCTTCTCTCTTTGTCCATTGAAGCGGAGTCTGCGGCTTTGGAACAAATGTTGAGAATGAAAATTCAAGCCCGAAGCCTTTATTTTCTTGTTTAAGTTTTTCCGCAAGAGTCAGGAATTCCCATATATCTTCCTCAGTTTCGGATGGAATTCCTATCATTGAATAGATTTTTAAGCCTTTCAGGCCGTTTTCCCGTGCAATTTTAACCGCATTTATGATTTGTTCTTCTTTTAAATTTTTATTGATAAATCTCCGCAATCGTTCGCTTGCAGCCTCAATCGCAATTGTTGAATGTTTTTGCCCGCCCTTTACGAGTATCTGAACCATCTTAGGAGTAACAGAGTCTGTTCTTAGAGATGAAATCCCTAATTCAATATCCATGCCGGAGTTCATTTTTTGATTAAGATATTCCATAATATCTTCAAATTGCGGGTGAGCGCTTATCTGCGCTCCTAACAGTGCAATTTTATTCGTATATTGTAGCCCTAAATCTATTGCTTCCAGAATTTTTTCGTATTCATAATATCTGAACGGAAGGTTTGTATATGATGCAGTACAAAATGCACACCGGTTCATACAGCCTCTTGCAATCTCTATTACAAAAGTATCTTTAAAATAGCTTTTTTCGCTAAGTATAGGTGTATATATGACCTCGCTAAGCTTTGAAGTATATTTTTTTACAGGCTTATCAGGAATATATACACCTTCGATTTTGCTTAATAGTTCAAGCGCCTGTTCTTTGTCATTATTTTTCAGGATTTGAAGAATTCTCGAAAAAGTATCTTCTCCATCCCCTATAATCATAAAATCAAAGAAAGCTTCATAAGGACGGGGGTTTGTTGTTAAAACCGGTCCTCCTGCAAAGATAAGCGGATGAGAACCGTCTCTGTTATTTACCTCGAAAGGTATATTTAACTTTTCCAAAATTTTAAATACACCCAGAAAATCAAAATCAAAAGACATAGAAAACGCAATTGCGCCAATATCTTTTACCCTTGGAATATTATCCACAGAAGCTCTGATTGCATTTACTCCTTCATATATATCCGCTTCCCTAAAAAGCCATAAATACCCCAGAGATGCCAGCGCAAAAGATTCCGGCGCCGGATACGCCATTATTAAGTTATAATCACCTTTCCCTGGTTTGTATAATATTTTTTCCATCAGTTAATATTCTTTATGTACAATTCTTCAATCAGCACGCACACTGTAGCTGCTATTGCAGGGGCAAAAATTACACCTACAACGCCTAAATATTGAGCTGTTACAAAAAGGAAAAAGTATATTATCAATGGGTGTAAGTCAAGGAACTTACTAAATATATAAGGTCTAACCAGATTATTTTCAGCCCATTGAGCAATTATAAACACCGCAATAATAAGCGCAATAGTCACCGGCCCCATTTTATATGCCATTAATATTGTTATTAAAAGCCCTATACCGGGGCCTATAACAGGAATTAAATCCAATACAGCATTTAAAATCCCGAGAATAAGAGCATAATCGACTTTTATTATTAAACGTCCTATTGCCATAATAATACCGACCCTTGCTATTGTAACGATTTGAGCCAGAACATATCCGCCGATTTTTTTTGAAATAACTTCTATAATCTCATCGGCTTTATCTTTTAACTGACGCGGAAACAGGCTCAAATATGTTTTTTTGACAACCTCTTTATCGGAAAGAAAGTAATAGATGATTATGCAGGCGGCCAGAAAATAAACAACAGCTGATGCAAATCCCATGCTGAAGTCAATCGAGCTGTTAACAAACTTTGTTGTGAAATTAGAAGTCGAAGAAATAACTTCTCCCATATCAAGCCGGCTTAGTATGGTTTGATTAAGAATTGGTGTGTTTAGTACAAATTCTTTTACAGTAGCTATATGCGCCGGAAGCTGTGTAAGAAATGACTTAATCTGATGTCCGCCCATAACAAACATTGGTACTAAAAATAGTCCTGAAATAATTAAAACAGCACCGAGAACAAGTCCTGAAGCCAGCGGTCTGTTCATCTTCTTTGCTGAAAGCTTATCTACAAGGGGATTTAGAGAGCACGCTATTACGTATGAAGCAAAGAATAATATTGCTATATCTTTTATTTTAGTAACAAAAATGATAAATAATATTGCGATGATAAAAAATATAATATTTTTAACGGTAATATATTTCCTCACAAAAACATCAAACATAATATAGCTCCTTATCCTTTACGAGGATTTTAACATAAAAGAGTCTATGTTAAAATGTTTGCATGGATAATTTATTAGAGATAAAAAATCTTACAGTAGAGTATAATAATATAAAAAATTCTAAAGCCTCTTCAATAACTGCAGTAGATAATGTGTCTTTAAATATTCGTTCTGGAGAAATATATGCGCTGGCCGGTGAATCAGGGTGCGGGAAATCTACACTTTCAAAAACTGTTGTAAAACTCGTTAAGCCTAAATCCGGAGAAATACTTTTTGAAGGGAAAAATATTTATAATCAAACAAAAGAAGAGAAACGCAAATACCCGGCAAATGTTCAGATGGTTTTTCAAAATCCGTATTCCAGTCTTAATCCAAAGATGAAAATAGGCGATACGCTTTCGGAACCATTAGATATCAATACTAATTATTCAAAGAATAGAAAGAAAACTATTATAAAACAGGTTTTAGAGGATGTCGGAATGTCTGAAAGCTGTTTGGATTTATATCCTCATGAGTTTTCGGGCGGACAGAGGCAGAGAATAGCTATTGCGCGTTCACTTGTATTAAATCCGAAATTATTAATAGCAGATGAGCCTGTAAGTGCGCTGGATGCGAGCATTCAGGCGCAAATTATAAATTTATTAAAAGAATTAAAAGAGCAGAGAAATTTAACGATTTTATTCATCTCACATGACCTTAATGTTATCAGATACCTGGCGGACAGGGTGGGAATAATGTATTATGGCAAGTTGATTGAAGAAAATATTGCAAGCTCAATTTTTAATTTCCCTAAAAAAGAATACACAAGAACACTTCTTAGTTCAGCCCCTGTACTTAATTATTAAGCATTGTAACAATTTTTCCAAAAATCCTAAAGTTTTTCTAAAAAATGCCGATATTCTGATTGTAGATAATTAAGGATGGGTTATGAGAAAACTAAAAGGTATTACAATTAATGGAGAGTGGCTGGGTGATAATGTTGTGATAAATGGTATTTTTCGAACCATTTGTGCAATTTCGCCATCTGTAATGCAGGAATTTATTAAAGCTATAAATTCTATAGAGAAGCTTGATGAAGCTGTTAGAATTAATAAATTCTGTTTTCCGGATAATAATACTATTGAAATAGAGTTTTCTAATAAATCAATAAACGGGCTTGCGGATTTATATTTTTATTTGGAGAATGGAAGTCCTAAGTTAAAAGACAGCAGACTCGTATTAAAAAATGAAGAAAAAAAAGAAGAAGAATATGATTCAATAACAAGTGATACTATTTCTGAGGAGCCGATTTTAAAAGAAGTAATAGCAGAAGAAATTCCGGAAGAAAATTTTGAAGAGTATATTCCGGTGCCAGAAGAAAGTTTTAATTCTGAAGAGAGCGTAATACAAGATACGGAAGAAAATATAACAGCCGAAATTGTATCCGAACCGGAAACAGTTGAGTCAGAGGCTGATACCGAACCAGTAGAGACTGAAAATAATTCAATCTCAAAAGATGCAATCACATCAATGGTAGATGAGATAATAGCTAAAGCGCCTAATTTAGCCGGTCTTGCACAGCCAGTACAAATTCAGGTTGTACAGCCGGAAATATCGCAAGCTCCACAAATACAGCCTGTAATTATACAAACTCCTATCGAAACAAATGTTAAAAAAGAAAATGCTGATATAGCCCAAATAGAAGCCAATAATGAGAATGAACCGGTTCTGACGGATAAAAATACTGATAACCTGCAGGATAGAAGTGAAGAAAATATGGAGCTTTTATTACAAAAAGAAGCTGAAGATGAAAGTATTATTGAATTTCCGGAAGAAAAAACACCAGAAACAGCCTCTCAAGAAGAAATTACAGAGGAAATTCAGGCAGATATTCCTGATACAGATAAAGTTTCAAACATTGAAGAAAATGAAATTTTTGACAATTTTGAAGAAAATACAGAAGATTATAATGTTACGGAAGAAAATGATTTATCAGAAGAAAATGACGATAGAACTACAGATAATGAAGCAGAAGATATTGAAGCTATCAGTGAATACTTAGCAGAATTTTATAATACAGATGAACCCTCCCCGGCAGTTTTACTTGACGAAAAAACTCGTGATAATATTGCAATGCAGGCTATGTTAAGTGAAATGGTTACGCTTAAAGATGAATTAGATAAGCTTAAATCAGAACAGCCCAAACCAACTTTAACCGAATTCTTCGGAGATAACGAACCTGAATATGATGACATTGAGGACGATGAAGCTGATTTTAAGATTTTAGGCGACGGAACAAGAATTAATGCCAGCATTCTTGATGAAGACTTGTTTATAGCAGGAAGAAAATTGTATAGATGGGGCGATACGCTTTATTTAGATGAATAAATAGATTTTAAAGGAACCCGCATTGTACCCGCAAGAGTTTTATAACGTTCATCTTTATACAAATAAATATCTATAACGTATTGTTCCAGCTCTTTTTTTGTAAAAATATTTTTACCAAAAATTATTTCAACATCCGGAGTCTCACCGCCATTTGAATATAAAGGAGCTTTTTTATCCGCAAAAGTTTTTGTAACTGTCTCTAAAACTCGGTCTTTATCTTTATGCAGTAAAACAAAATCTGCTGATAAATGTTTAATATCGTTATTTGATACATTTTTAAATTTATATTTAGCCCTTAGTTTGTATTTAAACCAGAGTTTCTTTACAATAAATGAATCCAGAATTATCTCAATATCGTTTTTATAAACAACTTTTTGTCCTACAAAAATATCTATCGAATGTATTTTATACCTGTAATATTTTGCAAGAGTCGACTTGCCTTCCAAGTCGGCAATATTAGCAGCTTTCATAAGAGCTTTACCATAAACTCCATAATCAATAAATTGCGGCTTTTCTTCCAGCAGCGGTTCAAAATAAACCACGGATTTCATTGGATCTAAATCAGAATAGATTATCGCAAGTTTATATTTTATCTCAAAATTATCAGGCGAATATTTTTCAGCTTTCTTTAAAAATCTGACAGCTTCAGAATTGTACCCGTTTTTTACCATGACATTAGCCGCTTCAATATAAGCATTTGTAACTCTAGTAATAATTGAGTCATCAACTTTTGCATCTTTTTTAGAAAATTTATCATAATAAAACTTGGATTTTTCATAACACTTTGCTGCACTTAAAAATTTCCCGATTGAATAATATTTGTCTCCTAAAACAATATACGCTCTTGTTTTAAATTTAATAAGTTTCTTATTTTGTATATCTTTAACTGATTTCAAAAGCCTTTGCGCATCATCAAATTTTTCCTGATCTGCATAAACTTCTACTAATTTCAGATAAGGTGTATAAACACCGGTCTTTGCTTTCTCAATAGCTAATTTATATGCAAATTCAGCATTTTCGTAATCCTGCGCCGTGTAATACAAATTCCCGACTTGCAAACAAATTGCATATTTTTTTACTCTCAAATTTTTGGTTAAATCAGACTGCATTACAATTTGTTTTGCAACTTTTTCGTCCATTTTTTGCTGCTCATCAGCATTAATGTAGAGATTTTTAATCATTTCACTTCTTGCATGGAAGGATAATAATATGGTGAATACAAGCGCGCAGCCAAAAGATATAGCTACAGTTCTTGTATATTCCATCAAAATATTAGCAATTGTTTTTTTCTTAGATTTTTTTTTGCTTTCCTTAATCATTTAATTCCTGCAGAGTTACTGAAACCGGATTAATTATACTTTCATTCAAATCGTTGTATATTTCTTTCATCAAATTCTTGCTGCTAAAATCAAAAATAGCTGTAACTTTTGATTTGTCCGGATTTTCAATTAATTTTTTAGAAGTAAAATCCCTAATGTTATCGACTTTTTCGAAAAGAAGCTCATAAACCTGTCTTGTATCGCTGTTATTACAGTATACAGTTATTTTACAGCGGCGCATATGTTTTCCGCTTGAAGGCAGAAGCTGTCTTTCAAAAATTCTAATTAATGTTAATACAGCTACAGAAAATACGGTTGCAATAACTGCAATCCCATACATGCCGGCACCGCAGGCCATTCCGATACTTGCGGCTATCCATAATGTAGCAGCTGTTGTTAAACCGAACACCATAGGGCCGTTTCTTAATACTGTTCCTGCGCCGATAAAACCAATACCGGTAACTATTTGCGCTGCAACACGGGATGTGTCTCTTATACCGGTTGCGTTTCCGATTATTATATTATCTCCCTGAGCATAAGTTGGAAATCCGTATATAGAAAGCAGCGTAAAAATGCACGCCCCTAAACACACCAGAATATGAGTTCTTAACCCTGCATATTTATTAGTAAGCTCTCTTTCAAGCCCTAGAAAAAAGCCTAAAGCAAGCGCCATAAATAATCTTATTACAAATTCCGCATTAAAAAATGATTCCATTATTCTCTCTCTCCATATGGAATATGATACACTATTTGGTTTCAAAATACAATCTCAAAGAGTAGCCAAAACATTGACTTTCGTGTATAATTTAGCTATGAGTACGGATTGCAAGACAATTAAAGAAAGCTTAGAGCAAAGAGAA
This sequence comes from Candidatus Gastranaerophilales bacterium, assembly GCA_944326495.1. GTDB lineage: Bacteria > Cyanobacteriota > Vampirovibrionia > Gastranaerophilales > Gastranaerophilaceae > CAG-196. Next base: position 9,264 of record CALVEE010000176.1, read on the forward strand.
TTAGAAATATTAAGTCCTTATGCCACAAAATGTCTTAATTCAAAAGGCCGCAAAAGACCAAGAAACGAACATTTTGAGATAAGGACGGAATTTCAAAGAGACAGAGATAAAATTCTGCATTCAAAATCTTTCAGGAGACTCAAACATAAGACTCAGGTTTTCTTATCACCATATAACGACCATTTTAGAACCCGTCTTACCCATACGCTTGAAGTTGCGCAAATAGGACGTACCATGGCAAGAGCTTTAAGGCTTAATGAAGATTTGGTTGAAGCTATAGCATTAGGTCATGATTTAGGCCATACAGCTTTCGGTCATTGCGGAGAGGGTACCTTGGACGAACTTCTTCCAAACGGGTTTCATCATAATCTCCAGAGCGTGAGAGTTGTTGAAGTTCTTGAAGATATGAACTTATGTAGAGAAACCGTTGACGGAATACTAACCCATACCTGGGGCTACAAGCCTAAGACTCCAGAAGCACAAATTGTTCAATATGCGGATAAGATTGCTTATATAAACCACGATATTGAAGACTCTATAAGGGCTGGCATAATATCCGAAAACGATTTACCTGATGATTGTATAAAATATTTTTCTTCAATCCAATCAGCAAGATTAGGAAAAATGATTACAGATGTTATTGAAAGCTCTATGGATAAGCCTAAAGTTACAATGTCGGAAGAAGGCTGGTTTTATGTTACAAAACTCAGAACCTGGATGTTTGATAATGTTTATCTTGACCCGATTGCAAAAGCGGAAGAAAAGAAGGCGAAAAATATTATAAAATCATTGTTTGAGTATTATACGGAAATGCTTGCATCATACTATGATAAAGAAGAAATTCCGCAGATTGTAACTGATTATATTTCGGGTATGACAGACCAGTATGCAATAAGACGTTATAAAGATTTGTTTATTCCGATGCCTCTGGCTGAAAAAACCAGCGATGATGCGCTTTTAAAGAAAGCACGTGAAAGAAAATGAAATATTTAGGCTACAGCATCCATTCCGGCGCGGAAAATATGCGCCTTGATTTAGAAATGCTTGAAAGAGCTATAAATGAAAACGTAGAAGAGCCTTTATTCCGTCTCTACGGCTGGGCGCCAAAGTGTATTTCTTTAGGAAGAAACCAAAAAGATGATTTTTTGAGCGGGGAAATTGATAGCGTAAGAAGGTTAACAGGCGGACGGGCATTGTTACATGATAATGAAGTTACATACTGCTACGTCGGAAAAGCAAACGAGCATGAAAGTGTAATTGACTCTTATAAAAAAATTTCAGGAATATTGATAGATTTCTTTGATACGCTTGGAATAAAACTTGAATACGGTGAAAATAAAAGAGTTTCAACACATTACGATTATTGTATGCTGCTCTCAACCGGCGCAGACGTTTGTTATCAGGGGGAAAAAATAATAGGCTCGGCACAATGCCGAAAAAACGGATATATTTTACAGCATGGCTCTATTCTTTTCGGCTATGATAAAACTCTGCTCGAAAATCTGTTCCATGAAGAAGTCAAAGGGATTACGACAGTAAACGAAATCCTTCCGGATATGACAAAAGAGAATTTTGTTAATCTTTTTGAAAAATTTATTTCGCTTTAACCCAATTTTCTAAAACCCTGAGCGGGGCTCTTGTTATTGCAAGTGCCCAGGCCGGAATATTTTTGGTTATAACGCCGACCGCTCCGACATTTGCTCCTTCTTCAATTGTAACAGGTGCAACGAGTACGGAATTCGAGCCGATTTTTACATTATCTTTAATCACTGTTTTGCTTTTTACTTTGGTTAAAGGATTGTAGTTTGCCGTAATCGTACCGGCTCCGATATTTACGTTTGAACCAATTTCGCTATCGCCAAGGTATGTTAAATGACAGGCATTTGTGTGCGATTTAATTGTTGTCTTTTTAACTTCAACAAAGTTCCCGATTTTAACGTAATCTTCTAATATAACATCCCCTCTTAAGTGAGCAAAGGGGCCGATTTTGCAGTGAGAACCGATTTTATTTTTTCCGTTTATATAGCAGGAGGGGTAAATTACTGTATCTGCTCCGATTTCTGTTTCCGGACTTATCCAGGTAGTATCAGGATCAATAATTGTTACACCGTTATCAAGGTGCTGTTTTACGACTCTGCGGTTTAATAGTCTGCAAGCTTCGGATAAATTTGCCTTGGAGTTTATGCCGAATATTTCTTCATTATTTTTCAGAGTATAAGCATTTACTCTGAGTTTCTTTTCATTACCCCATTTTATAATATCAGTTAAATAATATTCACCCTGCGCATTGTTTGTATTGAGCTCCGAAAATGCTGATTTAATCTTTCCCCAATTAACACAGTATATTCCTGCATTAATTTCTTTAACCGATTTTTGTTCAATATCAGCGTCTTTTTCTTCAACAATTGAATTAAGCGTTCCGTCCGGGTTTCTTATGATGCGCCCGTAATTAGCCGGATTATCAAAAATTGCACTCAT
>CALVEE010000177.1 GCA_944326495.1 Candidatus Gastranaerophilales bacterium
CATTAACTCTTGCTCAACAATAACTTATAATTATATTATCTAAACAAACTGCTCTTTTAAATTCACTTTATAATTTTTTGTTTGTTCGTATTGTCAGCCCCCTCACCGCATCCGTAGTTTTCGGCTCTCGCCTCAAACACGGCTGCTCCTCTCCCGTAGGGCGAGGAAGGTGTACTTTTTGTTTTTATTTATACACTTATGATAACTAAATAGATAATAATGTAGAATTCACTCCACAAATATTTTAAATCAGCTCAAGTGTGCATTCTTCGGAACTACCGTTACTCCGCCATCCGAGACATAAAACCCGCGTGCTAAATCTTCTTCTTTATTAACCCCGATTTTGGTGTACGGAGGAATATCAACATTCTTATCAATAATAGCTTTTCTGATTTCAGAGTACCTTCCAACATTAACATTTTCCATTAAAATACTGTCAGAAACCTGCGAGTAGCTGTTAATCTTGACTTTTGGAGATAATATACATCTTGAAAGCATTCCCCCGGATACAATACAACCCTCCGAGACCATTGAATTTGTAGCCATACCGACTCTGTCACCTTCCTGCCAGATGAATTTTGCGGGAGGGTAGTTGTAATTAAATGTCCTAATCGGCCACTCTTTTGAATACAAATTTAATTCCGGCTCATAATCCAATAAATCCATATTCGCCTGCCAGTAAGCGTCAATACAGCCTACATCTCTCCAGTAACCCTTCTCTTTTTCTGTCATTCCGGGGAAGTCATTGTCGCTAAAATTGTAAATATAAACCCGTTTCCCCTGATTTAAAAGCATAGGAATAACATTTTTCCCGAAATCGTGGTTAGAACCCTCAATTTTAGAGTCCTCTTCAAGTGCATTTAATAAAATTTCTTTGTTGAAGATATAGTTTCCCATAGAAGCAAGGCACATATCTGGTCTGTTTGGCATTGGCTTAGGCGGCGTCTGCGGTTTTTCTACAAATCCGGTCAAACGCCAGTTATCATCAACTTCGATTATGCCAAACTCATGCGCATCAACTATCGGAATAGGAATAGCAGAAATGGTTAAATCTGCATAATTAGATTTGTGGAACCTTAGCATTTGTCTCACATCCATTTTATAAATATGGTCGCCTCCAAATACACACACATAATCAGGATCTTCATCTTTTATATGAAACGCGTTTTGAAATACAGCATCCGCTGTCCCCTGATACCACGCCCCTCCGGTTCGCATCTGGGCAGGAACCAGATCAACATACTGGTTTAAAAACGGAGATAAAGCCCAGCCGCGGGTTATATGTTTGTTCAAAGAGTCTGATTTATACTGGGTTAAAACTTTTATCTTATAAAAACCTGAATTAATAAAATTGTTTAAAACAAAATCAATAATTCTATACCTTCCGCCAAACGGTACAGCAGGTTTTGCCCTGTCCTGCGTAAGCGGATGAAGCCTCTTTCCTTCGCCTCCGGCCAAAATCATTACCAATGCGTCATTTATCGACATATAACCTCCTAACTTTTATTAGTGTAGCAGATTTTAATCATTATTGAAATCATTCTTTAGAATAGTATATTTATCTATGCTATAATTTGGTTATGAGAAAGATTAGAAAGCTTTATTATTTTGATAAAAAGAATATGCAGGAGATGATATCGTTTCTTAATAACAGAGATACGTATATTAATAACATAATGTTTAATCCTTTTATCCCTCTGCATCATTTGCTGCCTCTAAGATTTAAATTCCTTCCGGAAACGTATGTTTTAAAAGATAAAAAAGAAATAAAAGGGCTTATAACAGTTGCACCTTCAAGATGTCCTATGAGGAAAATGGAAATTCAAAGATTATTCTTTGAAGAAAATTGCTATGAAGATGCTTCCGAACTGGTTCAGTTTGTTGTGTCAAAATATAAAGCGATGGGCGTATTTTCATTTGTTGTAAAAGTAGATGATTATATGCCGGAGCTTCTCAAAATGTTTGTAGCAAAGTGCGGATTCAGCCAGATTTCTTATGAAAAATTGTGGAAAGTTGGGGATATTACGTACGGTTTTAATAAAAAAGATTTTCGTGAATTCAGAAATTCAGATTCTCCGACAGTTTCCGCTCTGTATAATGAATCGCTTCTCCCGCATATCAGGCCGCTTTTAAGTAAAGATGCAAAAGAGTTTAAAGAAGTTTTCCTCAAAGGACTTTCATATTTTAGTGAATACAAATATGTAGTGGAAGATAAAAAATCAAAAAATATTCTCTGTTATCTGTCAATTACAACTTCTGATAATGAGAATTACATTTTAGATATAGTGCAGTCTTCGTGGGTTGACGTTAATATAGAGTCTGTTATAGGTTTTGCTCAAAGCCAAATAGCAAAGCGTACGAAAGATTTTCATCTGTATATTAAAACTAAAAAGTATACCCAGCTTGGCGAAAAATATGAACAGGAATTTATTAACAATAAGTTTGAATGCGTGCAAAATCAAATAGTTCTAACAAATACTTCAGCCAGAATTCTAAAAGAGCCTGTTCATAGCGGCCGATTTACTATTCTTAATCAAGTGTTTAGCGGACAAACCGCAATGCAAAAGCGCCGGCAAAAAACGAGTTATTATTCCGGCCTGTAACTCAGACATTGCTTAACTTAACTATTTAGAAGTTTAGAGGTTTAGGAGTTGAAGAGAAGTTATTGTCGGATAGGTATGTCCAACCGCCCCTCTCCTAACAGGAGAGGAGCAACCGTGTTTGAGGCGTGAGCCGAAAACTACGGATGCGGTGAGGGGGAAACCTGTCAGGGGTTTTGTCAACCGGGCATAACTTCTTGACAATAAGCTATAGTCAGGCACTGCCTGACCTACTATTGCTTATGATAAATAAAAAGTAGTATGAAGGTTGCTCTAATTATCATCCACCCCAACCCTGTCTTGGATTTGCTCCACGCTCACAGAGCTTCACCTTTAAGCCTCACGGCTTAGCAGGTTCAGTCTGTTCGCTATTCGGACTTCCATATTCCCATTTACCCCTCCGTCCGCAAATCCGCTCCCTCAAAAGGGAGGGAGCCTGCGCCAAGCACAAGAGCGTCCCTAGGTTAGGCTGGGCGCTTTCCCAGAAGGACAAAGATTATAGCCGTGATTGATCGGTTAGACACACCTGTGCCCAACCTTAACTAAGAATTTAAACAAGTTATTAGCCAAGATTACATATAGTACAAATCAATTCATATGTTTAAAACAAATTCAATTGCGGAGCTTCGAGTTCTGTTTCGGCCTCCTTTTTGCTCTTTCTTGAGGCAAGATTTTTGGAGAAATCTTTCTGCATTCTTGTCATTAATTCTTCCGAGCGTTTTACTACATCATTCGGAAGCCCCGCCATTTTTGCAACCTGAATGCCGTAGCTTTTGCTTGCGCCTCCGGGGACAATTTTTCTTAAGAACTCGATTTTACCGTTTTCTTCGCTTATTGTTATACGGTAATTTTTTATCTGCGGAAGTGTGTTAGTCATTACATTAAGCTCGTGATAGTGGGTTGCAAAAATACATTTGGCCTGAATTTTTTTTGCTATATATTCCGCAACTGACCAGGCAATTGCAACTCCGTCATACGTGCTTGTGCCGCGTCCGATTTCGTCTATAAGAATAAGGCTTTTAGAAGTAGCGCTGTTTAGAATATAAGCTGTCTCAGTCATTTCTACCATAAAAGTGGATTTTCCAAGAGTTAAATCGTCGCTTGCGCCCACACGCGTAAAGATTTTATCAATAATACCGATTTCGCCGTAATCTGCAGGAATAAACGAGCCTATCTGGGCTAAAATCGCAATCAAGGCGTTTTGTCTCATATAAGTCGATTTACCTGCCATATTAGGCCCTGTAAGTATCATAAATTCGGTTTTACCCTTATCTGTACTTGATAATTCAATATCGTTTGGAACATAAGAGCCGAGCGGAAGAATTTTTTCTAATACAGGGTGCCGGCCGTTTTTGATAAAGAAATTCCCGCTCTCATCAAGCTTCGGACAGACATAATTTTGTTCAACGGCTATAGCTGCAAAAGAGGTTAGTACATCAAGGCGTGCAATACATTCTGCTGTTTTTCGGATTATTTCCACAAACTCTTTTGAATAGTTTCTAAAGTTGGAAAACGTTTTGTATTCAAGTTCATACGCTTTAACCTGTGCAGTCAAAACTTCATCCTCGTGTTTTTTCAACTCATCCGTAATAAATCTTTCAGCGCCAGTGAGTGTCTGTTTTCTAACATAGTTTGCTGGGACTTTGCTCAAGTTTGTATTTGTAACTTCTATATAGAAGCCAAAAACCTTATTAAATCCTACTTTTAGAGTGGAAATTCCTGTTTTTTCGCGTTCTTTCTGTCCGAATTTCTTAAGCCAGTCCTCGCTGTTGAACATCAAATCCCTTAGATAATCTAAATCAGAACTTACTCCGGCTTTTAAAATCCCGCCCTCTTTTATAAGGGGAGGTGCATCTTCTGCGATTGTATTTTCAATAAGTTCTGCGTAATCTTTTATTCTCTCAAGCGACTCCTCAATTTTATTAAAAACTTCAAGCCCGATGGATTTTGCATAATTAACTAAATCCGGAAGCGCAAAAAGTGACATCTTCAGGCTTAAGAAGTCTCTCGGGTTTGCTGTTCCGTTACTAAGGCGCGTAGAAAGCCTTTGTATATCATAAATATTCTTTAATTGTTTTTCAATTTCATATCTTGCAGAAGAATTCTCAACCAGCTTTTTTACTGCCTGCTGGCGTTTTAAGATTCTGTCAGGGTTTTTAAGCGGCTGGCAAATCCAGCTCCTTAAGAGTCTTGCACCCATATTAGTATTAGTTTTATCAATTGCCCATAAAAGTGAGCCGTATTTATTTTTTTCTCTCAATGTTTCCGTAAGCTCAAGATTTTTTCTTGTGCCGGCATCAAGCGCCATATAATCTGAAAGCTCATAAATTTCAATTCTTTCAAACTTAGGGAATTCTTCTTTTAAATTTTCCCAGATATACGCAAGAATTCCGGCAGCGGCTCTAAATCCGATAGGGCAGGTATTATACCCGATTGCATCAAGATTAGTTAGATTAAAGACCTGTTTGAGGTTATTTTGTGCAAAACTATCTTCAAATACATTATCAGGAACTTTTGAGCAGTTGTAGTTATTGATGATTTCATCTGGCAGGTCGACGGTTTCTTCCGGAACTATCTGGAAAGGCTGGAGTTTTAATTTTTTAGCCGGAGCTATGATTTCAGCCGGCTGAATTCTTACAAGCTCGGTTAACAGTGTATCATAGCTAAGCTGTGAGGCTTTAAATTCACCGGTTGAAATATCTGTGTAGGCAAAGCCCCATAAATCTTTCTCCTTAAAAACCGCACAAATATAGTTGTTGCGGCTCTGGTTCAGGAAATTGCTTTCGATTAATGTTCCGGCCGTAATAATCCTTACAACTCCGCGTTTTACTATACCTTTTGCAAATTTTGGGTCTTCAAGCTGTTCGCAGATTGCAATTTTTATATCTTTTGCAACAAGTTTTTCTAAATACCCGTCTACTGCCTTAACCGGAATTCCCGCAAGCGGTATTCTTCCGAGTTTTGCGCCGCAGTCACGGCCTGTAAGAGTTATTTCAAGCTCGCGTGAGAGGGTTACCGCATCCTCGAAAAAAGTCTCGTAAAAATCTCCCATCCGGTAGAGCAGAAGACAGTCCGGATGCTCGCGCTTAATTTCAAGATATCTCTGCATTGCAGGGGTTGCATCTTCTATTATTACATCTGCTGTATTTACAAGATTGATTTCAGGCTTTGTCATAGTTATAATTGTACATAATATACACCAGAGGTGCAAGTAATGTTTAGATTAATAAAGATAATTTTTAACGCTTTTCTCCTCGTCCTTGCAATTATCGGGTTTAATGCAATCGGCGGGCAGAAATATGTGGAAGCCGTAAGGGTTTCTGTCGGGAATTTTATTCAGGAACGGGCGCAGGAAAACGCTAAAAAAATCGGTGATTTTTCAAAACTTAATGAAGAATTCCAGATAGATAATGCAGTTAATCTTGCCGGTTATAAGGCTGTACTTGCAGAACATAAAGCTTCCGGACAAAAAATGATTATTGTAGATTCTGGAAAAAAACCGCTTCTAACACAAAGTGATATTAAAAGCAGCGAAGTGGATAAGAAGCTTAAAAATCTTGCCGAAAAATTCAAATATCAGGCCATAACCGTTCAGGATATAAAAATCGTAGATAGAGGCACAATGAATGTTTACGACAGACAGGTGCCGTATGCTAAATTTGAAGCAAAAGTTACTAAGCTTCCGTTTTCCGATATTTCAGGAGTCGTAGCAAGCGTAACAACCACGGACGGAACAGAAAAACTTGCGCTTGCTTTGAGCGAAAAAGATAAATACTCGCAGCTGATTACTAATGAATTCTATAAAGGAGTTAAGCAGAGCGAGTAGAGGAGATTAGTTATGAAAAAGATTTTATCAATATTTTTATTACTGTTTTTAATAACCGGAACCGCAATTGCAGAGGACAGGTATTCACAGGAATACCTCAAAACTCATAAGCATTTTTCTATAATGAATCCGGTTGCAGAAAGTTTTGCTAGGCATAGCATTAAAGCCGCTCTTAAAAAAGAAACCGGAGCGGATTTTGAGGTAGAATTTGAAGGTTATACTTTATCCAGTATGAAAAAAGGGATATTTAAGTATCTTGAGCTTGCGGGAGAAAATGTTAAATCCGGCGAAATCGTAATTCCTTATGTTCATATTAAAACATTGAGCGATTATAATTACATTGACTATACTCAAGACCCTGTCGTTTTTAAATCTGACATGAAGTTTTCTTACGAGATGATTTTGTCCGACGAAAGTATGAATCAGGCGCTTAAGCACAACAGCTATACAAAAGTGCTGGATAAGATTAATAACATCGCATACCCAATGTTTCAGGTAAAAGGAGTTAGAACAAAAATTATAAACAACAGGGTCTATATTATAACTGAATATAATTTCCCGATCGCACCTGCATCTAAAAACAGAATGTTTGTAACTTCAACAGACTTTAAAATTGAAAACGGAAAAATTCTGGCATGCGGGGTTAAGTTAGACAGCGCTTACGGTAATATTTCGCTTGAAAAGGTGGGAAATTTGATTAACCTTTTGAATCCGCTCGGGTTTACACTGGATTTACTTGAGTCTAAACAGTGTGACGGGAATATAGAAAATCTTGATATTGTTGACAACAAAGTAAAAATTAATGGTAAAATATTTATAAAAGGAGAGTAGGCCATGAATTTTTCCCAAAAACTCGGTTTGTTCGTTCTTATAATTATTTCAGCGGCGTATGTATATTTTTCTTTCTTTAGCCCGGAAGGTTTTCATCTGCCGGCCAGAGAGAATGTACCGCCTGATATTGAAGAACTTACGCCTGTTGAGGAACCGGCTTCTGATAGAGAAAAAGAACATGAAATTAAAGTTGTTAAGATTTACGTATCCGATGCTTCCGGAAAACTCCGCTCTGTTAACAGAGAGTGTGATACTGCTGTTGAAAAATCATGTTTTCAGTATGCAATAAGAGAACTTATTTCAGCACCGTCAAACTGGGAAAAATCAAAAGGGTTCACGTCTGAAATTCCTTCCGGTACAAAGATTTTGTCAGTAAGAGAAGGTGAAGGCAGTGTAATGATTGACCTTTCTTCCGCATTTGAAGGCGGCGGAGGGACGGAGAGTCTTTACACAAGACTTAATCAGCTGATTAAGACAGCAAAAGCAAATACAAATTTACCGGTGTATTTGTATATCAACGGACATCAGGCTGATGTTGTCGGCGGTGAAGGGATTATGATTAAACAGCCTTTGAATGAGAGGTCGCTGGATGGCTGAAGAAATTAAAAAAGATTTGGATTATTACATGAACCTCGATTGGACTTTGATTGAGGGAACTGATTTGGATTTTAACGGTAATCCTTATCATTATATTGAGATTAAAGAAATTCCGAGTTTTGCTTTTTGTGCAAAGACAAGAGAAAAAGCTCTTGAAAATTACAAAAAACAGCTTCGGCTTTCTCTTATGCTGATGCTTGAGGACGGCGACCATATAGTAGAACCGGGTGAAGAGACGGAAGATGATATAGATTGGGAAAGCATATGTCCTTAGTTAAGATATCAGAAATTTATATAAGTCCTATGACAAGGGATGATGTTGACAGTGTGGTTAAAATTGAAGAGGACGCTTACGGGCCTCATCACTGGGCAAAATCGTCTTTTTATGATGAACTTTCAAATAAACTTGCAAGATACTATTGCGCAAAGACTTCCGATGGAGAACTCGCAGGATATGCAGGCACATGGCATATAATCGATGAAGGGCATATTACTACAATTGCTGTTAAAAAAGATTATTTAAGAAATCACATCGGAGAAGCTATTATACATCGAATTCTTGAAGATTGTTATAAGGACGGAGTAAAGTATTTAACTCTTGAAGTTCGGGAATCTAATACGCCTGCAATAAAATTGTATGAAAAATATGGGTTTCAGTCGCTCGGAACAAGAAAAGGGTATTATCAGGATAATAATGAGGATGCTCTTATTATGTGGACTGAAAATATTTTTTACGATAAATTTAAACAAAAGTACAGGGAAAATGTTGAAAATCTGAAAAAGCTGATTTGTATAAAATGAGTAAACGAGTAGCAAAACAAATAAATAGTTTTAAATACAAAGGCGAGCCGATAAGAATTACACTGGGAACGCTTATTTTGACCTGCTTGTGTATTCTTTTAATAATTATGGCAACATTTACTCAAATAACACTCAAGCACCCTTATCTTCCGCTGGATACCCTGACATACCTCTCGCAGGACGTGAGTGAGTATGATATAATACACCATTTTATTACTAGTTATAAATATATTCCGCAAACCCCTGTCGTATTTTTTATTGTCGCATTGATGGGAAGAAAGTTTGGAATATTGTCAATTCTCGGGTATATAGCTCTGGGAATGTTTTTCCCTGTTTTTGCACTCGGAGGCGGGGTCAACTATTTGTTTGAATACGGATTTGGCTATATTTTAGCATTTATTCCTGCGATATTTTTTGCCGGCACACTGCTTAAAGGACGTACTGATTTCTTAAGGATTTGTTTGATTGCATTAATAGGAGTTGCAATAATCCACTTGCTCGGTGTTTTGTATATGCTTTTTGTTGCAACTTTGAGACATGCCTCGATGGATTTGGTGATGAGCTGGATTGTCTCTCAAAGCGGGATACAAGTTATTTATGATATTTTCTTCTCTGTTCTTGGAATTTATCTTGGAAGGCAGGCGAGAAAATTATTGTGGATTATTATGTGTTAGGTTATTGTCAGGCAGTGTTTGACTTACTAACTAGTGAATAGGTAAATAAGTAAATAAGTGAATAAGAAAACCAAGTGCACAGTCATCCCTCCCTATTGAGGGAGGGCTTGGGTGGGTGCTGATTAGAGTTTAAAAGTTTAGTGGTTTAGGAGTTTAGGAGAAGTTAAAATTTTAATGAATTAAACCAGAACAGTAGGTCAGGCAGTGCCTGACATTAACTCTTGCTCAACAATAACTTATAATTATATTATCTAAACAAACTGCTCTTTTAAAATTCACTTTATAATTTTTTGTTTGTTCCTACAGACAGCCCCCTCACCGCATCCGTAG
>CALVEE010000178.1 GCA_944326495.1 Candidatus Gastranaerophilales bacterium
TGGAACACAAAACGGAATGAAACTTGTTACTGAAAACGGGCAGGATTATATAGCAAACGGTTTTGAAGATGCCGTCAGAATGGAAGCTGTTAATATTGACGGCGATGTTTACATTGTATCTAAAAAAGGTGTGGTAAAAACTGTTGGTGGCGGTACAATTAACGGTAATTTAAAGATTGATTCAGATGATAGTGTTGCTCTAAACTATGTAGCAAACGGCAAAGCTCTTCATGTTAAAGGCGATGTAGATGTTAAAGGCAACGGAGTTTTGATGTATGCAAGCAATACGAAAGTTGACGGGAATTTGTCAATGGAAAACGGCGGCGGTTTCTTAGAAGTCGGTAATGTTCAGGTTGGTAAGGATTTGAACATAAAGACCGTTGCAAAGTCTGAAAATCCGCAAGGTTACAAACACTTTGTGCACGTTGTTGGTGATAATACAGTAGGCGGCAATATGAATGTTGAGTCTGTAAATAATATTCACATTGGTAACTATAATATTGATGAAGGCAAGCTTCTCGATGGCAGCTTGAAAGTCGGTGGTAATTTGACAGCACATTCACAAGACGGTCATGTTATGGTTACGATTGATACTCAGGCAAATAAAATTTCTCTTAAATCTGATAACTTAAATGTGCTCACTGATGGCAATGCAGTTCTTAGCGCAAATGAATATGAATTCGCATCAAACGGTTATCTTGGCGGTTTAAGCGGATATGGAGATTATACAGTAGATGATGTAATTATTGCAGTAATGGAAGAATATGTGCCAATTCCAAACAACGCTCAAATTTCATCAAATATAAATATTACAGGCGGTACAATCAGCAAGATTGAAACTCCTAATGGAGCAACTACTAATATATCTTCATCAGGTGATGTTAAATTAACAGGTGCTAACGCAGGTCAGATTAACATAGAAGCTCCTGATAAGTATATCGAAATTACAGGTGATGTAAAAGCTAATACAATCAAAGTCGGTAATAAGACAGATAAGTTGAAAGTCGATTATCCATCAAGAGATTACGAATTGAAATATACAAACATCCGTGATGCTCAAGAAGTAACAGTTAAGGGCGACGAAGAAATCACATACGAATTAACAAACGGTGAAAACGGTTATAACGTAAACGAAAACAGAGCAGACGATACAACTTATCTTGTTGGTCCGGATAAAGAAGTTGAACCGACCCCGGAACCGGAACCAGAGCCAGAACCAACTCCTGATCCGGAGCCGACTCCAGAACCTTCAATTGATCCGGAAGACAATGAAAACGTTAAGGTTCTAAGAAGCTACGAAAGAATGGAAGATGTTAATAAAGCTCAACCATATACCCCGGTAGCATACGCAGCAGATCTTGATGATGATCAGGAAGACAACGGAGTCAGAAAGAATGTTGACGGATCAGTAACAGTAGTCAAAACCTACGCGATGGGTAAATAATAAAGATGTAAGATAGAAACAATTCGAGGCGGTCTTTTAAGACCGCCTCGAATTTTATTTAATATTTAAGTTATTTTATTGATAAATAACTTTCAAATCATTCTCAAAAATCGAGCCGGCACAAGTAACTCCCGTTCCAACAGAAGTCTCGTCGCAACGGTTATTTCCTTCATTCCATCTATAATCTGTCTCATTTTGTAATGAACTCCATTTTTGTGAGCCTATAGCGGTAAGCATACCTTCAGATTTAAGTTCAAATACAAAAACATCTTTCCCTAAACGATTAGGTTTAGCCTTTCCATTTATATCTATGACGACGGTTCCCATTCCCACTAGATGATCAGCAACAATTTGATGACCTCCAGCGGCAATGAGAAACCTATTAAGGGCCTTAAAACCATTATAAAATTCTATATTTATATTAATACCATAATAAAATCCATCTTTAGTAAGCCCTATGTTTTTGATTGCCTCTGCAATATTTATTCCGTCGTATACAACATTTGTTAAGGCGGAGCCATCATAATTCGTGACAAGTGTTTCATATTTTTGACTAAGGTTTGTTTGATCATAGTATGATATTCTTAAATAGTTAGATAAGTTATTTATATAATTTGCCTCTTCAGAGCCATTTCCATCAAAGGCATTGGCCGATAATAATGTATCCATACCAGATTCTGTTAGCAGATTTTGATTAGCAGTTTCAAAAGTTGATACAGCCTTGGCCAATTTAGGTCCAATTTGTGCTGTACCGGTGTTTTGAACAAGAGCCGGGGCAGTTAAAGCGGCTACAACACCGATGATACCTAGCGTAATTAATACTTCCGCTAGCGTAAAACCAATTTTTTTCATCATATAAGCTCTCCTATAAAGTGTTACATTGAATGTAACATAATACGCATTGTGTTACATTAGAGGTAAATTATAGGCTTTAAATGCACTATAATTAATATTTTATAGGGTTTTTAGGGTTAACTGATAATTAAATAAGTGCCGAGTGTCTTTTCTCTGCTGAAATAAATATCCAAATAAGCACAATCTTCCCTCTCCCTACGGGAGAGGAACAGCCGTGTTTGAGGCCGTGCCGAAAACTACGGATGTGGTGAGGGGGCAACTCGCTGGGAGTATAAATAAAAATCAATTCAAATTTTTAAGAATTTCAATGCACACACCTTCAAGATTATTATCCACATCACTATTCCAAAACCTTATAACTTTAAACCCTCGATTATTAAGATATTTGGTTCTTTCGCAATCATAAAAAATGCCGGCATCTTTATTATGCTGTCCGCCATCAATTTCTATAATTAATAATTTTTCAATACAAACAAAATCCATTATATAGCAGCCTATTGGGTATTGACGTCTAAATTTAAAATTTGTAAAGGGTGGATTCCTTAACTTTTTCCATAATATGCGTTCTTGTATAGTAGCATTTTGTCTTAATTTACGTGCTAATTGGATTTTATTATTCATTTATTTATTATAACATGCATTTATATTTTTCTTTAATGTACTGCCCCCTCACCGCATCCGTAGTTTTCGGCTCCCGCCTCAAACACGGCTGCTCCTCTCCCGTAGGGAGAGGGAGGGGTTTTAGATAAAAAAAGAGAGAAAGGTTGCAAAAAGGTAGTAAAATATGATATTATAAGGTTATGTAACACAATACGTATTATGTTACATTCAATGTAACACTTTATAGGAGAGCTTATATGATGAAAAAAATTGGTTTTACACTGGCGGAAGTATTAATTACGCTAGGTATCATCGGTGTTGTAGCCGCTTTAACTGCCCAGGCTCTTGTTCAGAACACCGGTTCAGCACAAATTGGACCTAAGTTGGCCAAGGCTGTGTCGACTTTTGAATTGGCAAATCAAAATTTATTAAATGAAGCTAATATGGATACATTAAATGCAGCGGGAGCCTTTAATGGTGAATATAACGCAAATGATGCAGGGGAACGAATTAAAAATTATATAGAAAATTTATCTAAATATATGAAGATAAGTTATCTGGATGAATCAAATGATGATACAAAATATATGAATATGGTAAAAAATTATGATAGTGAAGAATATGGTATTCAAGGGAGTGACATAGTCACTTCCCTAATATCTGTAATATCTAAACAATATCTAGCAATCACAAGAGATAATGTTATGTATGGAATAGGTGTTGGTGTCGCTGCACAGAATAGAAATGATCCCGCATACAAACAACGTCTGGGTACTGTATTAATTGATATAAATGCAAAAGCTGAACCTAACAGAGTGGGACGTGATGTATTTATATTTACCTTGTGGGCTGATGGTTCTTTAAGACCATACGGTAGCAATGATTCAACGGGTACAGATACATTTAACGAACAATATAACTGGAAAACTGGAACAAAAGACAAATGTAATGAGACTACGGTTACAACGGGCTGGACTTGTGCAGGGTCTATATTTGAAAATAATTTAAAGGTTATTTATCAATAAGATTATATATTCTATTGGATAGCGGCGGGGGATTTATACCCCGCCGTTTTTGTATTATAATAAAATTAAGCGGGGAGGATTTAGATGATTATTTTAGAAAAACCTTATGTTTCGGAGTTTCTTATTGATACCATTGTGCAGAATGATTGGCCGGTGTTGGAAAATCTCGCGGTTAATGAGGCAGGTTTCGAAGATGGAACTTTTGATGTTATTCCATCGGATGCTGCTAAAAATTATTATCTAACACAGGAATACCCGCTCATTTATGCGAATTCTGAAAACGCCATAACGTGGGTTTTAGAAAACTTGCCTGATTCTAACTTAAGCAGTTACATAAAGCTGTTTAAAGATAAAATTGAATTCCGGGAGATGCTCAAAGAATTATATCCGGATTTCTATTTTCAAGCAATTGAGTTTGATGAATTAAAAAATACTTCGTCTGATAATATTAAGTTTCCCGTGGTAATAAAGCCGGCTGTCGGGTTTTTAAGCTTTGGGGTTCATACGGTTAAAGACGATAAAGAGTGGAAAGACGCAATTGCTGCGCTTGAAAGAGAGATGAAACAGGCAGCTCAGATGTATCCGGAGCACGTGGTTAACTCTTCTAAATTCATTATCGAGGAAATGATTCAGGGTGAAGAATATGCAATTGATGCTTATTATGACAGGAATGGCGAGCCGGTTATTTTGAATATATTTCAGCATCCATTCTTTAATTCAAAAGATGTCAGCGACAGAATTTATCTTATGTCAACCGGAATTATGATTAAATACATGGCAAAATTTGGCTTGCTTTTGAGGGAAATAGGCGAACTTAAGGGGATTAAGAACTTCCCGATGCATATTGAAATAAGAGTGACAGAGGATGGTAAAATTATTCCAATTGAGGTTAATCCGATGCGTTTTGCAGGCTGGTGTACTACAGATGTTGCAAAATATGCTTGGGGAATTAATGTTTATGAATGTTTCTATAACCAGAAATGTCCGGACTGGAATAGTATTTTAGCTAAAGCCGGAAAAGAGGTTTTCTATTTCTCTATGGCAGAAGTACCTGCCGGAATGGATAGAAAAAAAATACAAGGTTTCCAATATGAACGATTTCTCGCTAATTATTCAAATGTTCTTGAGGTAAGACGGATTAATCCGCAGAAGAATCCTTTATTTGCAATTATATTCGGTTCAACAAATAATAAGGATGAAGTTGTGAAGATTCTTTCTTTAAAAACCAAAGATTATGTTATTAACTAATAATGTTATCTGGTTTTGGTATTTGTATTTTGTCCAAACAAAAATCAAAGCAAGCAACACTCATCGCCCTGCGGGCACAAGTGTCCAAGAAAGATTTTAGAAGTTACCCCCCCCAAAAACCAAATATCAGTAAGAACCCCTCCCCGAAATCAAAGATTTCGACCCTCCCACAAGGGGCGGGTAGGCTCCACGCCTCTTGTGGCGGTTCCCTCGCCCTTTGTGGGAGAGGGAAGAATTTCAAGTTGAGCATTAGCGAAACTTTGAAATTCGGGTGAGGGGTCTTTTTTATGTCTTTACATCTTATTATTACAGGTAAATTGAGATATACACTTATATACGTTTTTTTCTTTTGAATTTTTCTTGGACACTAATGCCCGTAAGGAGAGGAAAACGGACTTTTGTTTTTATTTGAACATTTATGATAACTAAATGGTTAGTGTAAAGCTTATTCCACACTAATCACTGTCCAAGGCAGGCTCCGGTCTCCAACGGCAACTGTAATAGGATACACCTTACCTTTGGTTTAAGGAAGTTTTTAGATAAAAAGTAAGCTAAATTTTCTCAAGGCTCAGCCCAGCATTGCTACATTGGTTTTGCCGAATTTTGCAGACATATCATCTATATGATGAATTAAATAGACATAAGGTTCTAAGTCTTTTTCGTTTAAATCTACAATAGCTCCCCATTCTGCTCTCCCGTGGTGGGCGGCTATCATTTTGGCTACGCGTTTAAAACCTGCTGTCATACAGATTGAAAATCCGTACTGCGAATGGGAAATCCATTCTTTTCTAAAGTTTTCGTCATAATCAATAAGGCCGGTTTCAGTATTTACAGTGTATTCAAAAATCTTGCCTATATCATGGAGAAGGCATGCTGCAAAAACTTCATCTGCTCGGACTCTTTGAAAAAATATTTCCATGTTCTTTTCTGCGTATTTCAAACATTCTAAAGTATGAACCATCAAACCGCCTATATAATTGTGGTGCATAAGCTTTGCTGCAGGTGAAATCAGAAGTTTCTCCTTATTATCCGAGTATATTTTTGATACAAAAGTTTTCAAATTTTCATCTTTGATTTTGTCAATATAGTTGAGAAGCTCTGAATAGGTTTTTTCCTGCTCTTCTTTATCAATTCCTGTTTTCGCTTCTTTTATAAGTTCAAGAGCCGATATGAGGCAGTTATTATATCTTTCATTAAAAGAGCCGGATACAATTCTTAAGAGGTTTCCGCTCCTAAAAAGTTTCATATCCATTCTGTTAAGTGCCTCTTCCCAGAGAATACAGTTTAGAAGTTCGCCGGTTTCAGGGTCTTTTAACTGGAGTTTGCCCATCTTTGAGCCGGATTTTGTGTCGCCGATTGCAAATGTAACTACTTCATAGGTAATATCTGTGCTGAACATTAAAATTATCTCCTGATTATTGTTTGATTATAGCACACAATATCTCCAAATACCAAAAAAGATGAATTGAAGTTTCAATTCATCCAATCTGATTTGAGAGTCAAAAACATTTTATCTGTTTTTTCTCTCTTTTTCATCTTCATCAATTTTGTCAAGAACATTACCGAGCATACCGCCTGCGGTTCCTGTTGTTGCTGCATATACTCCAAAAGCTAGAGGAGTTGCAAGTCCGCCGGATAAGAGAGAAATTGCTCCCAGTGCAGCTACACCCAATACAGCGCCTATACCGGCTCCTTTAACTGTTTTGCTTTTGAATGCAACAGTATCAGCTTTAGGCTCATCCGCGTGCAGGCTTAAATTTGTCTGTCTGCATTGATGTGTTCTTGTTGTTCTTAACGGTCTTGCCGTTTCACCATTTCGGATAGCATAAATTTTCATAAGTTTATACCTCTCTTTTTAACACACGCATGCACATTACATCAAATATGTAAATTTGTCAAGTCTTTTGTTATAACTCTTTACATATTAACCGTAAAAATTACCGGAAAGAGTAATTAAAAATTTCACGGAAAAACTTATTATATACCTGCTATGATTTACAATGAAGATTATCAATATGACAGCTGCGTTTCGCGCGGAATATGTTCGGTTAACCCGAGGACTTCGTCTTTGCAGGAAATCCTTGTTTTGTATTTGAGATTAACATCTTATTATGCATTAAAACTCTATGAGAGCGGGAATTTTGATAAACCTGCAAGAGATATTATTTTGAATACAATATCAATACTTGTATCAAATCCTGAATTTTCAGAGACGGATTTTAAGGCTTTAACTGAAAAATTTGATGAAGTGCTGCCGCGGATTATAAAGGATTATGAAAATCAGTGTCAGGAAAATAATGTTGTGCCAGCATGTTTAAAATCGGTTCTGCAGTTTAACAAAAAAATTGATATTATAAAATCTATCCAGCTTGGCGAGAAGGAATTCTTGAAAAAAGTACGGGAAATTCCGCAGGAAATCAGAGATTTGTATAAAATTCTGTTTGCGATTGCAAAAAGTTTATGTACAAATATTCTTGATTTAGAGACTTTCGGGGTTGATGCACAAGACGGGTATCTTACTATTTTAGAGCTTCTTAATTTACTTAATACGGAAAAACCGGATTGTGAAACGTTAAAGCCGGTGCTAATAGAGGCTGCAGAAAAGGATAATCGTCTTATGAAGCTTGTGCGTTCCAAGCAGGAAGAGAGATACGGCAAACAGAGAATTAATGAGGTATCATACTCTACTACTCCGGGCAAGGCGGTATTAGTAGTCGGGTCTAATATAAGAGAGCTTGAGGATGTGCTTGAGGCTCTGAAAGATAAGGATATTGATGTTTATACGCATGATGAAATGATGCTTGTGCATACATTTCCGAAGTTTGCAGAGTATAAAAACTTAAAAGGCCAGTTCGGACAGGGTATGGAAAACTGCCTTTTAGATTTTGCAACTTTTCCGGGGCCTATAATCCTTACCAGACATTCGCTTTATAATGTCGAAAACCTTTACAGGGGGCTTTTATATACGACGGATTTTGCTTATTCTAAGGGAGTAATATCAATTAAGAACAAGGATTTTTCAGAGGTAATAAAATCAGCAGAAGAGGCTAAAGGGTTTAAAACCGGAAAACAGTGCGAAGCTGTTGCGATAGGTTATGATTATGATAATTCTTCCGGTGAAGTCAGCAGGAAATTAGAAAGCAAGAATTTCTCAAGAATATTTATTATAGGTCTAAACGGGTACACTCTTGAACAGCAGGCTTACTTTGACAAATTGATTAAGCAGACTCCGGATGATGTATTAATAGTTTCTTTATCCTACTGTAGACAGAGGGAGAACGTTATATGTTTGAATGCTTGTTTTGATGTTTTTGCGGCAGTTGAATTTGCAGAGGGTTTGAGTGAAAGATACGGGCTTCCGATAACGGTATTTTCCCCGAAATGTGACAGGCATACGATATCCCAGATGATATACCTTTCCAAAAATAAAAACATTTCAGTGTATGTAGGCAAATGCACGCCTATAATACTTAATCCTAATTTAATTAATACTTTGAATAAGGTTTTTGGAATCAAAGGGCTTAGTTCTGTAAAAAAAGACTTAGAGGATATTTTGAATAAAAAATAGATTGTTCTTCCGGTTAATTTGAGGTATATTATTTTCAATAGAAGAAGAGGTCTTAGATGCAAAATAATCCTTCAGTATTAGTATTAGATAAAAATGAAAACTCAAGAGAAGTTATCCGGGGCTATATTCAGGAAGCCGGGTTTGTCTCTGACGTACTGCTTTTTGATGATTACAATAAAGGGTATGAGAAGTTAAAAGAGATTGGCGGGAACTGTATTGTTATTATGGATATCTCATCAGAAGAGGACAGCAGTTTAGAAGAGGCAGCAGAGAAGATTAAGCTCCATACTTCAAGACTTGTCATAACTTCTTCTGATTATTCTACTAATACTATTATTAAAGCGCTGCGCGCAGGAGCAAAGGAATTTTTACCGAAACCTGTTTTAAGAGATGATTTGATAAGAGTGCTCTCTGTACTTTCCAGTATAAATCCTGATAATGAGAGTCAGCAGTCAAAGATTATAACTCTCTATTCTAACAAAGGCGGCATCGGGAAAACTACAATAGCAATAAATCTTGCAGCAGAGCTCGCTAAAGTTACTAAGACAAAGGTTGCTCTAATTGATTTAAATTTACAGCTGGGGGATATTTCGACTTTTCTAAATCTTAATCCGGCGTTTGATGTTAATTATGTTATAAAAAATATGCTGGATAAAGATGAAGATATTTTTATTAAAGCATTTGAAAAATATAAAGATACTTCTTTGTATGTTCTTTCTGACCCGAGTTATATTGAACAGTCGGAAAGCATAACTCCGCAGCAGATTACAGAACTTTTCAGGGCTTTAAAGAAAGTTTTCCCGTATATTGTAGTTGATATGTCTGCTAATATCGACGCAAATTCGCTCAAAATTCTTGATTGTTCGGATTGGATAATTTTTACTACGATTGTTAATATTCCGGCGATTAGAAATGCGCAGAGGTGTTTGAATTTATTCCGCTCAAGAAGATATCCGAAAGATAAGGTTAAAATTATTATTAACAGATATATGGATAATGATGAAATCAAGGTGGAAGATATTGAAAATACTCTCGGGGAGAAAATTTACTGGAAAGTTCCGAATAATTATTTCACAATAATGGAGGCTGTTAATAAAGGCGTTATTATCGAAGAAATTAATCCGGCTTCTAATATTGCTGAAAATTTTAAGGAATTTGCTTCAAAAGTTTCTGATGATATTATTGAGCAGGAAGTTATACAGTACAGATTTTAGGAGCGGTTATGCTAAATTGTATAAGAGATAGTTTTAGACTTACAAATAAATATATTATCCTTGCAACCCCTTTGATATTATTTTCGCTTTTATCAAGTTTATATATATTATTTTCAATCGGCGGGAATAAAATAAGCCTTATAATAGCGCTGGTTTTGTTTACGCTGATGCTGGGTGCGTTTTTGTCCGGCTGGTTTTTTATGATACGCGAGGGCATAAAAAATCCGGAGATGGAAGAGCCTAATTTTCTTATTAAAGATTTCCCTGCCGGAGTCGGAGAGTATTTTCTTCCTGCTTTAGGGTTGATTGTAGTTGTTTTTGTAATCGCTTCAGCTCTCCTGTTAGCAGCTTATTTCGCCGGAATGAAGCTGATAGGAGACATTGGAATTCCAACGGATGTCTTAGCGAAGGGGATGGAATCTTATGAAGGCTTAAAAAGCATGCTGCTTTCGCTGAACAAGGAACAGCTAGTCAGGATTAATGCCTGGAATTTGCTCCTATTCGGCACAATGACTTTAACTTACTTTGCAATAATGTTTTATGCGCCTGCAATGTTTTTTAAAGAGAAAAATCCTGTAAAAGCATATTTTGTTTCGTTAAAAGATTTATTCAGCAGAAAGTTTCTCCTTAATGTGCTGTTATTTTTGACTCTGTTTTTCTCATATTTTATATTGTCAATTCTTACGACTATTTTTGGTTTGAATATTATTACACACTTTGTTTTTACAATTATAAACTTCTATTACCTTGTGTTTATGGCGGTTCTGCTGTTCAATTATTATTATATTAATTACGCCCGTATTGGTTCTCAAATAGATAAATTATGTTGATTTGGAGTAGACATACGGTGAATCGACCGGAATAAATCCATATTTAGCGAGATATTTCGGAGCACTGCTTTGATTTATATCATATTCTCCAAGGACAACGAGACTCGTGTTATCTATCTTGCGGCTTAATTTTTCAGCAAGAAGCCCGCACTCATTTTCTTTTAAGTACTGCCAGAAATTTCTGCATAACAGAACTGTATTTTTATCAGGCATGTTTTCTATATCCTGAAAAATATCCCCTTGAGAAAACTGCACCCTGTTTTTTAAAATAGGCTTCGGTACTACTGCAAGCTGATAATCAGGAGTTCGTGCCGGCTGGAAATTAAGAAAGCTGTTTATATTATTTTTTGTATAATAATTAATTCTATATAAATCTTCATTATTAATTCCCATACCGCCGCCATTTTGAGCACTTAATATGTTATCCGGATTTATGTCTCTGGCCTGTACGGGGAAAAATTTTTCTGCTGATGCGCCGAGTCGGGTTATCAGCTTCATTATAATAGAATAGGCTTCAGGCCCGTTTGAACAGGTGTGGTTAATTAAGTTAACTTTACCGGTATTTTTGTATTTTGTGACCAGCAGATTTATAAATTTATCCCAGTCTAAATCATTCCTGAAAAAGTAAGTTGTTGTTTTATAAAGCAGTGCTCCGGATTTATCGGTAACACGTCTGTTATTGCCTTGAAATTTGGGAGGGGTATATGTTTGTATCGGGGAAATTCGCATACTTTTTTAAAACCTGTAAAATAATTTTTTGCTATGATAATTTTCTTATCATCTCATGAGCTTCTTCGTCTTCCGGAAAAATTGCAACGACTCTGTCTAAATATTCAAGAGCCTTATCATTATCCTTAAGACCTTCGTAACACTTTGCCATACTCATTAAAATAGATATATTATCGGGTTTTTTAGCTAAAATATTATTGAAAATATTTATCGCAGACTCATACTCGCCAAGTTCATAATAAGTAAGAGCAAGTGTATTTTGTGTTTCAATATCCGGATTTTGCTCTACTGCGCGGATAAGGTAATGCTTAGCATCTTCAAATTCCTTCCTTGCATATAAAATCCTGCCTGCGCAGAACTGTATGTACTCGTGATGCGGATTTATTTTCATGGCTTTCATTATATAATCTCTTGCACTGTCGAGCTGGTTCAGAATAAGTTTATTCAGCGCCATAAACGTTAATGCCAGTATGTTATCCGGTTCAATATCAAGCGCTTCACGATAAAATCTTTCCGCATCGTTATTTTTTGAAATTGAATAAAGAAAATTTCCATATTCAAAGATTATTTCAAAATCATTCGGAGCAAGCCTTAACGCTGTTTTGAATTCATCTTCTGCATAATCAAAAAGCCTCTTATTAAGATAAATAATTCCTAAATCCTTATGAGCTTTTGCTATATCAGGGTTCATTTTTATAACTTTTTTCAAAATTCTTTCTGCAGTATCAGTATCGCAAAGACTTGAGGATAATATTGCATACTGGTGCAGTATTTCAGCAGACGGATTGTTTTTAAGCAGAATTCTGTCATAAATATCTTTTGCTTTACCAAGCTGGTTCGTTTTAATATACAAGCTTGCAAGTTTTTGTGCCGGAAGAATGAATTTTTGGTTAACATAAACCATCTCTTCAAGCATTGCTATAGCTGCAGAAATTTTTCCAAGCGCTTCATAGCAGGTAACAAGATTGTATTTGTAATTTTCTTTTTCCGGATGCTGCAGCATTAATGATTTATATAGTTCAGCCGCTTTGTCATACTGTTCAAGTTTTACTTCCGACATGGCTAATGCGACTTTAAAACTTTCATCATCTTTATCTAATTCAACAGCTTTTCTAAAATATTCGCATGCTTCCCTGTGGTTCTGCTGTATTTGATATGCAGAGCCCAGATTATAATAAGACATCGGGGCTTTAGGGTTTAATTCTAATGCTTTTTTGTAGCATTTTACGGCATCCTCAGGACGCTTGACTGCCATATATGCCGTTCCGAGGCTGTTAAAAATGCCGATATTCTCCGGTGATTTTTGAAGAGCACGCTCAAAGGGTTCTATACTTTTTGCAAACTCTTTTATTTTCATATATGCTGTTCCGATTACAAAATCAAATATGTAATCATCAGGTTCAATAGTATTTGCTATACAGGCATATTTTATAGCCTCTTCCGGTTCATTAAGCTTCATCAGTACAACACAAAGCGCACGATACGCTTCTGTGTATTTTGAGCGCATATTAATAACCCTAAGATATGAATTTTTAGCTGAAATTAAATCGCCGAGGTGGTTATAGCAGTTTGCTAAATAAAAAACCGATGAAGCATCCTCCGGATTATATTTGATTACCGTTTCAAAGTCTGCTCTCGCTCTTTTCCAGTCCCCGAGATTTATTGCAGTAAGACCGGAAAGCTTTAACAATTCTACATTCTCCGGCTCTTCCTGTAATGCTTCATCTAAAAGCAGACGGGCTTCTGTAAAATCTTTTTCTCCAACTAATTCGTTAATTCTATCTATATCAGCCATTGTAATTTTATGCTCCAAAATAATTTTTTAAACCGGAGGTAAGATTTTTATTCTTACATAATTTTTTTAATTTTGAAATAGCCCTGTTTTCAATTTGTCTTATTCTTTCACGCGAAACACCGTATATAGAGCCGATTTCATCTAAGGTCTTTTTGTTTCCGTCATTATTAAGTCCAAACCTTAAAATCAGAACATCTCTTTCTTTCGGGCTCAACTGTTCAAGCATGCCTTTAATATCATCAAGCATGCTCTCCTGTGATACTAACGAGTCCGGCGCTATGGTCGATTCATCTACAATGTAATCAATAATCTTATTAGAGTCATCCTTCTGGCCGGTCGGAGTATCTATACTGATTGTAGATTGGGTGGATTTTATAATTGATGTTAATTTTGATATAGAAATCCCCATCTTATCAGCAATTTCCTGTTTATTAGGAATTCTTCCAAGCTCCGTGGTTAAATCCATT
The DNA here is from genome assembly GCA_944326495.1 of Candidatus Gastranaerophilales bacterium. Taxonomy (GTDB): domain Bacteria; phylum Cyanobacteriota; class Vampirovibrionia; order Gastranaerophilales; family Gastranaerophilaceae; genus CAG-196. Next base: position 13,776 of record CALVEE010000178.1, read on the forward strand.
GTCGCTTTTTTAATCTTGTTTATGGATTCAATCAGGTGTATCGGAAGTCTTATAATCCTTGCTTTATCAGCGATAGCTCTTGTTATTGACTGCTGTATCCACCAAGTTGCATAAGTAGAGAATTTGTATCCTTTTGTGTAATCGAATTTTTCGGTCGCTTTTATAAGCCCCATATTTCCTTCCTGAATTAAATCAAGAAAAGAGAGGCCTCTTCCTATATATTTTTTTGCGATACTGACAACAAGCCTCAAGTTTGCGTTAATAAGAACTTTTCTGGCAATTTCGCTGTGTGTTTCATAAATTTTCTTAGCAACTTCGAGTTCTTCTTCCGGCGATAAAAGAGGGATTTTACCAATCTGCTGGAGATAAATCCTTACAGAGTCGTCAGAATTAACAGAACTAAGACTTTCCTGTGTTTTAGGCTCTTCAATTGAAATAGACTCTTCATCATCTTCAAGCTGATCGAGGCTGTCAAAATCAACACCCTCATCAGAAATATCATCTGCCATTATATTCAAAGTTTCGCTCTTTTTTGCCATTTTTGACGTCCTCATTTTGTAATTTTCTCTTACTTTCGCCTTATGCTCTCAAATAATATTATAGCAGCAGCGTTAGAAACATTTAAAGAATTAAAATTTGTTAACATTGGAATTTTAACAGTAAAATCCGCAAGTTTCAACAGCGACCGTGAAATTCCGGCATGCTCCGCTCCCATTATGAGTGCAAAATTCATGTCAGAATAATCAATGTCATAATAATTATCTTTTGCATGATGATCGGAAGCAATTACCCAGTAGTTGTTTTCTTTTAGTTTCTGAACAGCGTTAGTAAGGCTATTTACTTTAATTATTGAGATATGATTAACAGCTCCGGCGCTTGTTTTTTCAACCGTAGAATTGATTAATACTCCCCGTCTTGAAGGGAGTATTATACCTTTAATACCTGCGCATACGGCGGTTCTTATTATTGCGCCTACGTTATGGGAGTCCTCTACGCCGTCTAAAATTACAATATTACCGCCGGTATTTTCAATAAAATCGTCTAAATCAGTGTATTTTACAGGCGAAATCAGTGCGATAACTCCCTGATGACGCCCCTCCGGCACAAGCTGGTTAAGCTTTTGCATTGCTGTAAACTGGAAAACTATACCATGCTCTCTTGCGAGTTCTTTTATCTTTTCGATTTTAACATCAGCTCTTGAGCTCTGTGAAATAAGAATTTTATTGAATTCTCTATTTCCGGCTTCCAGTGCCTCTATTACAGCATTTTTACCATATATAACCGTATCTTCCATTACACTGGCACCTTAAGCATTCTGTCTATACAATTGTAACTCAATCTTCTGACTTCTTCGTCAAGATTTATTTCATTAACTTCGTATTCAAGAGCATGCCATATTTCTTCGAGCGTTGTAAGCTTCATGCTCTCACACAGCATGTCATCTTTTATTAATATAAACTCTCTGTCCGGATAATCTCTCTTGAGTCTGTCTGCAACCCCCTTTTCAGTAACAATTACAAACTGTTTTTCCGGACTTTTCTTAACATAATCAATAATTCCGCTTGTACTTCCGACATAATCGCCGAGTGCGCTAATTTCGGGCTTACATTCCGGATGGATAAGGATTTTTGCAAGCGGATACTTATCGCGTGCTTCTTTAATATCGCTTATCTTAACATTATGATGAACCGGACAGTTGCCGTTATATGCTATAACTTCAACCCCGTTTAGCTGTTTTTCCACCCATTTGCCTAAATTTGCATCCGGTACAAACAGTACTCTTTTCGTATTCAAACTCCTTACAATTTCCACAGCATTAGAACTTGTACAGCAGATATCACATTCTGCCTTAACTTCTGCTGTAGAATTTATATAACATACAACCGGTATATCCGGATAATTTTTCTTGAAATTAACCATCTGCTCATGATTAATCATATCTGCCATCAAACATCCGGCATGAAGATTTGGCAGTAATACTTTTTTTGAAGGAGAAATAATTTTAGCAGTCTGTGCCATAAAATACACTCCCGCAAAAACTATAATATCTGCGTCAGTCTTTTCTGCCTGGCGGCTTAGATACAGCGAATCTCCCACAAAATCCGCAACCTCGTCAATTTCAATGTTCTGATAGCTGTGTGCCAGTACTATCGCATTTTTTTCTGATTTTAATTTTTTTATTCTCTCAACTAAATTTTTCATCTATTTATCCTGTGTACAAAATTTAAATTTTATTGTAAAAAAAAAAAAAATAGGAAGAAACAGGCATGGAATTATTTAAGAAGAGTGTAATAGTGGGCGTATCTGTGACTCCTGAAGTGGGTTTAGAGGTCGCACAGATAGATTTTGAGAGCCAGACCGTTTTAAAATACGGCGTAAGACCTTTAGAATATGATATTAACAGGCGTGAAGTCGCTGATAGAGATATATTTAAAGAAACTTTGCAGGATTTGTTTGTTGAATTGCAAATTCCCAAAAATGCTGCAATCGTTTTAAATATACCTACAGTTACTTTTAAAGTAAATGACTATCCGGCAGCGTTAGATGAAGAACAGATCACGAATGCGATTGATGAAGAACTTGCAGAAATACCTTATTATAACAATGACGAACCGGCTACGAGTGCGACATTGCTTCCGAATTCTACTATTCAGTTCAATAAAATTGCGTATATTTCTGCTCAAAAAGGTTTGCTTATTGAAATTGCAATGTATATCAAAGAGCTCGGATATAAGCTTTATGCAATTGATGAATCTGTTAACTCTGTTTTAAGAACATTAATTATTAAAGAAAGAGTTAATGTTGAACCTGATGTTTCCTGGGTTCTGATGATTGTAGAAAGTTTCTGCTGCAGAGTTATTTCTATGATAGGAAGAAACTTTGTAGACGCTTATGAAGAAAAGATTAGCATAGGTGAAGTTTTAGGCGATGCGGAAAACTATTCAACAGTTGTAAGTGCAGTTGCTCCGCTTTTAAAGAACCTTCCTTCCAAATATTTATGCGTTGTATCAAAAACCAATGTCATAAGCGCGGAAGTTCTCGCAAGTAAAATAACTTATTCCGCTCCTATAATTCATCAGGAAGCAAATAGTTTCTCCAGAGAAGCATTTATGGAGATGGCTCCGGATATTGATGAGAGCCTTGCACCGATTGTTTCTTTAGATATTATTGGTGCTGCAATTTACAGGGATTTTGAACCGCTGACAAGTGTTCATTTTAACTTGTTTAATAAATCTTTAGGCGATGTTTATATATCAGAACAGCCGCCGGAAATTACTTTAGGCGGAAGAACAATTGTACTTTCTCTGGAAAATCTGATTAAGATGCTTATATTAATAGCAATACCTATTATTCTAATCGCAGTCGGTGGTTTTGTGTATTTGACAGGAGTCACTAATACGCAAAATAGTAAGATTGAAGATTTAGATAGAGAAATTGCTTCTATCCAGAAGTTTTTGGATGAGAATAATGCTATATCAACAGATATGTTTGACGAAGGTTTTGAAATCCGTGCAGGGTTAGAGCATAACAGGAATATTTATTCTTATTACACAATTGTTGGAACGGAAATTCCTAAGAAATTGTGGCTTACTCATTTGAAACTTTCTGATAAAACAACTGTTGAAGGACAGGCTGATAATCTTGAAAGTGTTTATGCTTTCTTTAGAAGTATTAAGGATTACAATCCGAATTCAGAGATAAAACTTCAAAAACTCGGTCTTGCTTCTAGCTCCAAGCTCCAATCACTGGATGATTTGGAAAATGTTAGCGGCGGACAGCCCGAAGGATTTGATACTGATTCAATATTGACTTCTATGAATGCTGATTTCTATGAATTTAGAATATCGGATGAACCGGAAGTTTCTAAAGATGACCTTAAAAAAGACAATAATAATGCAGGAAATGCGCCGGGTAATCTGCCTGATATAGAAGATATAAAGTAAAAAAGGGTTAATATAGAGATGGATAATTTAAAAAGATATTATGGCGTTATTGGTTTTTGTGCAATAGTGGCAATTCTTATTTTTGGTACTTATAGTTTAATTGCTCCAAAAGTTAAAACGATGAATGACCAGAAAAGTACTATTGAACAAAAAGAAGGCGAGCTTACTAAGAAGAAGAATGACTTAGCTGTTGTTCAAAAGAAAATTAAACAAATTAAGGATTCTATTGTAACATCTCAAAAGAAGATTTATTCTCCTGTAGAGTCCGATTTGGGTAATGATACACTATTCTTTACGCTTTATAGTGATGTTATAGAGATGGTTCACTCTAATTCCGTTAAGATCAAAGCTATTGATTATGTTTATAATCCGGAAGCAGACTCTTTTGTAAAGTTTGGTAAAGATATTTACTTTGTATGTGATGTAAATATGGAATTGGTTTCCAATTATGTTAATTTGGGAAAACTAATTCAGGATATATATCAATACCCGTATTATATTAAAATCAATGAACTTGATGTAAAGCCTTATGATAAAGATAAGAAAATTCTGCTTACTTCATTGAGTTTGCGTTTATACGCGCATACTGCACCGGAAGAAGAGTCTCCTGTAGAGGGTGCGGCAGCGCAGCCTGCAGATTTACCGCTTGAAGGAGCTGCAACAGCCCTTCCGCAATAAAATACTTGAAAAATAATTTTGTTCAGTATAGAATATTTCTGTTGCGGAAGTAGCTCAGTTGCCTAGTGAGGCGGTTGATCTATAAAGCAAAATCAGGCAAGGTAGTAGAGAAGCCGAACGGTTCTAAGATATGTACTCTACCAACTGTGCCAAAAATTTTGAAAAGTTAATATAAGCGGAAGTAGCTCAGTTGGTAGAGTATCTGCCTTCCAAGCAGACTGGCGCGAGTTCGAGTCTCGTCTTCCGCCCCATAAAGAAGAGTCCTTCGGGGCTCTTTTTTATTGCTTAAAGCAGGCAAAGCACCTCTCCCTGAGGGTGAGGATAAAATTTCAATACGGAACGTTAGTTGAGTACCAGAAATTCTTGGTGAGGGAATAGCCTCTCATTTAGCCGAATGTTCAGACATCTTGTGTCGGAAGCAGAAAAGCTCAAAAAACTATAGATTAAATAATGCTATAGAAATTACTTAATTTCTGTTTTACAATAAGAGAAAAATTAGAGATTAAATAATGTAGGTCAGGCATTGCCTGACAAAAACTTTATTGTCAGGCAATGCCTGACCTACAGATTTCAGATAAAGGACGAATATATGATTTATTTAGATAATAA
>CALVEE010000179.1 GCA_944326495.1 Candidatus Gastranaerophilales bacterium
AGAAGCTTACAGCAGGTTATGCAGGAGTCTTTCTTCTACGGTGCTAACAGATTTGGCAGAAATTTTATCGCTTAATACAGATTTTCCACATAAACACTCTCTTATATAATCTTACATCTTACTTTAAGTTTCACTCCCTTTCCATGGGAGTTTTTTTTGTGCTACGCACGTAAACATATGGTCGGCAGACAGAGGTAAAGTTACAGGTTTAAATAGGAACTACAGGTCTGCCTCGAATGTGAAGCTACAAGATGGTCTTGGAATGCGGAGCTACGCACGTAAACATATGGTCGGCAGACAGAGGTAAAGTTACAGGTTTAAATAGGAACTACAGGTCTGCCTCGAATGTGAAGTTACAAGATGGTCTTGGAATGCGGAGCTACGCACGTAGACATATGGTCGGCAGACATTTCGTAAAATTATCAGATTATATTACTTTTACTCACTTTATAATTTTTTATTCGCCCCTACGGGCAGCCCCCTCACCGCATCCGTAGTTTTCGGCTCCCGCCTCAAACACGGCTGCTCCTCTCCCGTCGGGAGAGGATGGAATTTCAATACGAAACGCCAGTTGAGTATTAGAAATTCTTGGTGAGGGCGCAGACACGTCAGGAGAATATTGAAGATAAAGTTTTCATATTTTTATCTTTCCGTTTTTTACTTTTCCCTGCAAGATAAAATTGCCCCCTCTCATTTACCCCCTCTCATTTACCCCCTCACATTCCCCTCCCCTTTCATTTACCCCTCCCCTCACATTTACCCCTCCGTCCGCAAATCCGCTCCTTCAAATAGAGGGTGCAAGAACCAGACGTAGAGCATTCCTTCCCTTGAGGGAAGGTTAGGATGGGTGCTTTCCCCTAAGGATAAAGATTATAGCCGTGGGTTTCAACCTATACGGTTAATGATAAAACAGCTGTACATAAAAAATGAAGGTAAGTTCTTTTACAGATAATCTTTATCCTATTCAATTACTGTAAACTTATTTTCTTTTGAAAAATATTGTTCGCGAAGCTCGTTGACTCTGTTTCTTGCAAACACAGCATCTTCTGAAAATTGTTTAAGCTCAAGAAATTTTTTGTAATACCGTATTGCATCTTTGTACTTAGCCATTTTATCAAAGCTCATTGCAATTCCGAGATATGCTTTGTAATAATCCGGATTACGTTTTATCAGCTGGAAGAAAGTTCTGGAAGCCTCCATGAAATCTCCCATACCCATTAGCATGGCAGCTTTGTTATAATAAGCTTTCAAAAATTCCGGATTTGTCTCAAGAAGCTTGTTGTAAATCATTAATGATAAATCTTCTTCTCCGACAAGTTCATGCGCGATTGCAAGCTGAATTTGCGCTTCTAAATTCTCCCGGTTAATTAAAATGGCTTTGATTAAATGTTCAATAGCTTTTGCCGGTTCTCCATTAGCTAAGTGGCAAACGCCGAGCTCAAAAAAGTATTCATCATTACTGTCATCTATTTTAATTAGTTTTAGAAGTGTACTTATAGCTTTTTGATAATCTTTGAGGTATTTGTAGGACATTGCAAGTCCAAAGTATGCCTTGATTTCGCTTCTGTCCATCATAATCGCCTGCAGATATGTCTGAATAGATTCTCTGTACATTTTTGCAAATCTTAAAGCATCAGCTTTTACACAAAGATTGTAAGAGCGTGACTGCTTAGGAACGGTAACTTTTTCTACCGCCTTAGCTAAATTCTTTTCTACATTATTCAGCCCTGCTTCAATTTGCATATTCCTCTCCCAATCATATCTTACACAATCGGGCAGAAGTTTTTAACGACCATTGGATTTAAAAACTTTAGACCAAAGGATTTATTTTTAGGTAGCAAATTTTATTTTTTTTGTGTATTATTTATATTAAATACAAAGGGAAAATCATAGTGGCAAAAGAATTGAATATTAAAACAGGTCAGGAACTTAAAGAAGCCGTAAGAGTTAAGGCTCCGATTGTGGATGCTCTGAAAAAAGCGTATGAAAATCCTACATACCAATTCCATATTCCGGGGCACACAAAAGGCAAAGGGGTTTTTAAAGATTTCAAGAAACTTATCGGTGAAAAAGCTTTAAATATTGATACTACTGATGAATTTGATAATTTAGGAACGCTCCATCCTGCTACCGGCCCTATAAAAGAGGCGCAGGAACTTGCGGCAGAAGCTTTTGGCGCAAAGAAAACATTTTTTCTTTTAAATGGTTCTACAGCCGGCAATCTTGCCCTTGCAATGGCATTGACTAAAAAAGGGCAGAAGATTATTGTTAACAGGAACTGCCACCGTTCAATTCTTACAGGATTAATGATTTCAGGCGCAGAACCGATTTGGATTTGCCCGAACAGGATTGAAGATTGGTCTGTTTGGGGTAATATTGATGCACAAAAGATTGAAGAATTAATCATTAATAATAAAGATGTATCTATGGTCTGGATTACAAATCCGACTTATGAAGGTGTTGTATCTGATATTAAATCAATAAGTGCTGTCTGCAAGAAATACGGAATTCCCTTGATAGTGGATGAAGCACACGGATGTTTATGGAATTTCAATAAACATCTTCCGGAAACAGCTCTAAAGCTCGGAGCTGACGCAGTTGTTCATTCTCTGCATAAAACTGGCGGAAGCATGAGCCAGAGTTCTATGCTTCATATTGCAAAAAATTCTATGATTGATGAAATTGCAGTAGAGAAAGCTTTGAAATTACTGCACACAACAAGTCCGTCTTTAATGCTGCTAGCCAGCTTAGATGCAGCAAGGGCTAATTTGCAGTCTAAAAGAGGGCAAAAGCAGCTTGAAAATGCCGTAAAGAATGCAAAATATTTAAGAACGAGACTTGATAATATCCCGGGCTTGCATCAGCTTAAAGGTGATTTTGGATATAAAACAGATGTAACAAAAGTATTTATTAAAGTAGACGGATTATCAGGCAAAAGATTGGAGTCAATACTGGAGATAGATTTCGGTATTGAGGTTGAATCAGCTTCTGATATTGGCGTTTTAATCCTTTGCAATATCGGCAATAAACATTCTGATTTCAAATATCTTGCAGATTCACTGGAAAAAATTGCTGCAACCCATTATCAGGATATTTACTATCTTGAAAACAGAAAACATATGCCTATGCTTGAACCTCAAATAAAAATGAGTCTAAGAGATGCTTTTTATGCCGAAAAAGAGCGAATTCCCAAAACAGAAGCTGTCGGCAGGATTTCTGCAGAAGTTGTGGCAGAATGTCCTCCTGGAATTTCAATTTTGCTTCCCGGTGAAATGATAACAGAAGAGCATATGCCGTATTTGAATGATTACGAGACTTTGGAAGTTGTAGTTTAATGGCAGGAAGAAAGAAAGCTTCAAATAAAATAATCCATTTTTTAGTTATCTTTTTAATGATGGCAACCGGCGTTTACTATTTCGGCCTAAATTATGTACCTGAAAAGTGGTATGAAACCCAGTCAATGAAGCCAAAACAAGTTGAATCATATTATGTAAACCAGTGGTGTACTTCTGATTTCGGACGCAAAGAAGCTGTTTTATGGGATTTAACAAGGGTCGACTGCCTTACAAAAGATTATGCGATTGAATTTGATTTTGCTAAGAAATGGGCAGAATCGGCAGGTCAGTCTCTTTATTATTCAAAAATTACAGGAAAGCCGCCTGCTGTAGTTCTTATACTTACGGCGTTTACAGATTACAGGTATGTAAAACGTCTCGAGAGATTAGATAACGGCATAAAGATTTTCTTGATAAAAGCTTATTAAAAAGAGCTTTTTTGTGTTAACCCCTTGCATTTATTGTTGGTCATGGTAGCATGGTTTCATAAGGAGAAATATTTTTATGAAGAATTACGAATTATTAACAATTTTCAAACCAAGTCTTGATTCAGAGGAGTTAGACAAAGTTGTAGATAAAATTTCTGATGAAATCAAATCTTACAAGGGTGAAGTATCTTCTGTAGACAAAATGGGACGCAAAAAATTAGCTTATGATGTACAGGGCTATAGAGACGGATATTTTACAACAATGGTTCTTTCTATACCGGGAGAATGTGTTGTAGATTTTAAAAGAAATCTTAAACTTAATGAAAACGTTTTAAGATTTATGTTTATGGAAGTTTCTAAGAAAGCACAGGCGGTATAATAAAACCACTCGTATTGAACAGTATTTTGCAAGGTAGTTTTAATAATAGGTCGGTAGCAGTAATAGCAAAATACGGTGGAGTAGCAATATAATTTAGAAAGTGAAGTAAAAATGTCATTAGCAAAAGCAGTTGTAACAGGTAATGTATTTAGAGCTCCGGAAAAGCGTTTTACGCAGAATAATGTTCCGGTATCATCTTTTGTTTTGAATATAGGTGATAGAGAGGAAATGCTTATCAGAGTAATCGCAAAGCGCGCTTCTCTTGATGAAGTTGTATCCGGAATTTCAAAAGACGATAGAGTCCTTGTAGAAGGCAGGCTCCAGATTACAACAGTAAAAAATGACAGCGGTGCTGAAAGAAGAATTTACGAGATTGATGCTAATACAATCGAGATGATGGGAGCCGGTGCTTCCACACCATCAGCTTCATCAAATGAAGATATCGTAAAATTCTCACAAGAAGAATTTTCTGATGAACTAATTGGTGAGGACGAAATTCCTTTCTAATGGATTCTATTCACTAATCACTAATCACTAAATACAAGGCTAGAAAGGCAATAAAAACATGGCAAAACAAGACATCCAGGATAGAAAGAAACGTAAAAGCTGCTCATTCTGTGCAGACCACGTTGAATTTATCGATTACAAAGATGCAGCAAAGTTAAAAAGATATTTAACAGAAGCAGGAAAGATTATTCCCCGCAGAGTTACAGGCAACTGTGCAATGCACCAGAGAATGATTACAAAGGCTATAAAAAGAGCCAGAGAAGCTGCAATCATAGATTATGTATTTGACTAATTTAAACAAACAGTCAGTATAAGTATTTTTAAGGAATGGCGGAAATTTTTTGCCATTCCTTGTTTAGCACAAAATAAAAGAAGGAAATGACGATGAACAATCAAATCACAATCAGATCAGACAGAAAAGAAGATTACACATTCCAGTACAAAGGAGAGGATGTAACTTTAAAAGCCGGCAGTATAATCAGTATTGCAGATGGTTTGGCAGAAGTTGTGC
>CALVEE010000180.1 GCA_944326495.1 Candidatus Gastranaerophilales bacterium
CAGCACCCACCCAAGCCCTCCCTCACTAGGGAGGGGCGACTGTGCACTTGGTTTTCTACTTCACTTATTCACTTATTTACCTATTCACCAGTTAGTGGGTCAGACACTTCCTGACTATAAGCTATTAGAAAGAAGGTATGCAAAGCTTGCAGAACCCCTGACAGGTCTGCCCCCTTACCAAGAATTTCTAATACTCAACTGACGTTTCGTATTGAAATTCTATCCTCTGTCTTGGATTTGCTCCACGCTCACAGAGCTTCACCTTTAAGCCTAATCGGCTTAGCCGGTTCAGTCTGTTCGCTATCCGGACTTCCATATTCCCATTTACCCCTCCGTCCGCAAATCCGCTCCCGCAGGGCGAGGAAGTGTGCTTATTCATTAAATTACTATTAATAATCTCTTTTTATTTAATCTCGTTATATTTTTACCGGACAGTTGTACAAAATCGGCAGAAAATTCGGTTTTTAGAATAAAAACTTTTTAGTAGATAAAGTTTAAACAGCTTTCTCAAGAGCTTTATAAACTTCTTCAGAGAGGAGGCCGTCTGCTACATCCTGACGCAAAACTTCTAAGGCTTCGTCTCGTGTCATTGCATCTTTATAGCTTCTCTTCTCTTTGAGGGCTGAATATTTATCGGCTGCCATTAGGATTTGAGAAGAAATATCAGGAGTATAGTTATTATCTAAAGCCGGATAACCGCTTCCATCAGGGGTTTGGTGATGATACTTGACAAGATTTAAGACATTTTCTTTAACTCCCTGCTGTTTCAAAAGCTCATAACCAAGCTCGGAATGCAATGACATTATTTTCTTTTCTTCATCGGTTAACTTTCCATTCTTATTCAAAATTTCATCCGGAATCAATACTTTTCCATAGTCGTGAAGCATTGCTGCCTGCTGAATATCCTGAGGATTAATTTCTGATTTTATTTCTTTTGGTAAAGCTGAATAAATCTTAGCGGCCGTAACACGTGTATCCATTAAGTGCCCGCGCTTAAGTTTATCTAATTCCACAAAATTAACCTTTAGAGGAATCCTATTTTCTTTAAGTATTCGCATCACTTCAGAATTAGATTTTGCTGATTTTGTTATAAAATTCTTATCCCAACAATTATCGTATAAAGGATTTGTACTAAAAGAATCCTTAAGCGGCTCAAACATTTCCGGATATGCAGCCGAATTTGATCGGAATTGTATCCTGGGAAATGTAATATTATTCAGTATCGTGGTGTTATATATCGGGTTCATTCTTTTCTTCAACTTCACACTAACTATAATTGTTATAGTCATGTAAAGTATTTATTTAATAAAAAATTGACTTTTTTCAGCTCCCTTTTTACAAATTGTTACATTCTCTTTTTAAATTCTGTCGTTTGGGCATACATGCCCAACAAAAACTTAAATCAAAAAAATAATTGGTGGGCACGCCATGCAAAGTCAAAAGCAATTATTTACAGTGTAATGTAGCTTTGCCCACCCTACTTTGCTTATTATGATTTTATTCCTTTAAATTACGTATTTATTTTATTAATATATAACTTTTAATACCTCATAAATATCCATCTTATGAGACTTACCGCGGATTTCTACATCAGATATCCTGATTACGTCAATAAAACTCTTTGTTTCTTCGTACGTTGATGAACTTATGAGCATTTTTGTTTTATATACCTTGTTATAACTCTCCAGCCTGCTTGCAAGATTAACCGTATCACCGATTACAGTGTATTCCATCCTGTTAACAGAGCCGATATTTCCTACAAAAACTTCACCCGTATTAATCCCGACTCCGATTTCTATTTTCGGCTTACCCTCTTCTGCCCATTTTTTCTGTAATTCTTTGACTTTCAAAAGCATTTCATACCCGCACTTTACAGCATTTAAAGCATGGTTTTTATCCTGAATTGGTTCGCCGAATATTGCCATTACAGCATCACCGATAAATTTATTTATAATTCCGTTATATTTAGAGATTATAGGCTCCATTTCCGTAAAATATTCATTCAGAATTTCAGAAACCTGCTGGGCAGACATCGTTTCAGACATTGAAGTAAACCCTCTTATATCGGCAAATAAAACGGTCACAACAGCCTTTTTCCCCCCGAGTCCGAGGTTATCAATATTCATAATAACCCGTTTCATAACATCTTCTGACATATACTTGCCCATTGCAGACTTAACTTTTTCTTTACTTCTGTTTTCAAGTATAAATTTATGAGTATAAGCTAAAATCATTGTTACAACAAACATTACAGGCGGAGTTATTACATTAATTACAATCCCGAAATAAAAACAAAGCGCACTTAGTGCAAAATATCCCGCAAGCAAGAAAGTTATAAACAGGCTTGATTTAAACAAATCATAAAATCTTATAATTCCGTAAACGCAAAGCATCCCTAAAATAGTTAGAAAAATATTCAGCCAGACCGGAAGAATTTTCAAAAAATCATTATGCATAATATTATCTATAGCTGCTGCCTGAATATCAGCACCCGGATGATTTCGAAAAATCGGAGTGGTTTTAACATCGTTTAATCCTGTACCCGCAGGAACATTCGCACCGATAATTACAATTTTATCTTTAAATATTTTCGGATTAATAACAGGTTCTAATCCTTTTTCCAGATTATCATATGAGTCCATAATGTCCACTGCTGAAAATTTTGGATGTGAATATCCGTTATAAAATTTATAAAATTTTATTGGTGTAGCAATCTGGTATTTAGTTTTTTTATATGTTATCCGATATTTTAAATCCGGAAATTCAAGATAAGAATTTGTAATTCTGATTTTTGGATTATCGTGCACAAACAAGAAAACCCTTAAAGCAAGAGACGGATATAGAACACCTTTATAAGCTATTAAATATTCGTGTGTTCTGTAAGTTTCATCCATTGCATAAGATGATAAATTTCCGCTAATAAATCCCGGAAACATAGTAACTGAGCCTGTATGTTTAATTACGTTAAAATAAGGTTTTGGAAAAGGAATTAAACTAAAATAGATATCAGGTAGAAAAGATGTTTTATTTTCTACATTCAGTGCATATTTTTCCGCAAAAATTTTTTCGTACTCATCTCCAAAATTTCTATCATTCCAAATTTGAGACGACGGCATAAATCCGGATATAAGATTATCAAATTTATTAAGTGTATTAAAAAATTTTCTGTCAGATTCGGGATTATCTTTATCAAGAGCTGCGAGAATAGAATCGTGAACAACAACCTTCGGGTGAGCGTATTTTATAAAATATTCAAACAATTTGCAGTTAGTTTCTCTTTTCCACGGCCAGCGGTATTTTTCTGCGGTTTTTGCGTCAATCATAACAAGAATAACATCCCCGCTTCCGTAGACTTGCTTATTTTTATCAAACGGAAGTTTTTCCGTAAGAGAGTGTTTTATCATAAAGTCATAAGCTTTAGGCTCAACAAACGTATATGTTAAAAAGTGGACAAAATATAAAGCAAGTATGATAATAATACTAAAGATTGCAAATTTAAGTTTGTTCATATTATTATGATATAATAAATTTGGACAAAAGGATAGATATTAAAAATGAGTAACAATTGTATTGAAATAATTAAAGAGGATAAGGTTTATCCCATAATCCGCTCTAAGGATGCCGATTTAGCAATAGAAACCGCAAAAGCTCTTGTAGAGGGGGGTATTAGGGTTCTGGAAATTAATGTTGATAACCCTTCTTTGTACAGAGCTATAGAAGAGGTTTCTAAGTTTGCAAATGTTTGTGCGGGAGGGATAATAACTTCTCTTCAAGCTGATGCGGCTTTTGAATCCGGTGCACAGCTTATTTCATCCCCGATATTCCAGATGAATATGGTTAAGATATCTAAAAATAAAAGAATTCCGTTTATTGCGGGAGCTTCTACCGCAAATGAAGCATATAACGCATGGAAATCGAGAATACCTTTGATTAAATTGTATCCGACAGATGCAATGGGCGGAGTTAAGTATATTGAAGATATTTTAAGGCAAATGCCGTTTTTGAATTTAATGCCTATGGGAAATATTAAATTAAATGAAGTTGTGACATATATAAGAGCCGGAGCTTCGGCAGTAGGTGTCGGACGTGATTTTTACTTAGGATTTACTCCGAAAGAGATTACAGCCCGTACTAAAGAAATTTTATCGGAAGTTAAGGATTTCACTGAATGGAGCAGAAAATAGATATTGCAATCATAGGTGAGTGTCTTGTAGAACTCGCTGCTAACGGAACATTCTCGGACACTTCAACTTTTAACAAATATTTTGGCGGTGATACTGTTACAACTGCCGTTACTATTGCGCGTATGGGCGGAGCGGTAAGTTATATTACAAAAGTCGGGAATGATGGTTTCAGCGATTTTATTTTATCAAGTTTAAAAAAGGAAAATATTGACACTTCGCTTATTAAACAAAATGATGAACAAAACGGCATGTATCTTGTCTCAAAAACGCCTGAAAAAAAAGAGTTTTTGTATTATAAACGCAAAACTGCCGCTTCAAAATTATCAATTGAAGATATTCCGGAAGATTGTATAAAAAAACTTAAACTTGTATATTCTACAGGTGTTGTTCAATCTCTTAGTGCAAGCGCAAGAGAGCTTGTAAGAGAGAGCTTCAAAATCGCAAGAGCAAATGATGTTTTTACAGCTTATGACTCAAATTATACCTCCTGTTTTATGAATTCTATTGATACAAAAGAATATTTTCAGGATATAGCAGAACATACGGATATAGTCTTTATGAGCCTGAAGAAAGAGACATATGAGCTTTATAACATGGACTCAATGGACAAAATTATGAAATATTTCTGGGATAAGGGAATAAAAATTGTCGTTGTAAAATCTCATATTGATAACGGATATTATACAGGCTACAAGGGAGAAATAAGTTTTACAGAATTCTATAATACCTCAAAAGCAGTTGATACAACAGCTTCCGGAGATGTATTCAACGGCGGATTTTTGTACGCACTAACAAATGGCAGACCTCCGGCTGACGCAGCTAAATTTGCGGCAGTGGTATCAGGACTACAGACACAGAATTACGGCGCAATTCAGGCTATACCATATATGGATGCTGTTATGGAGAATATGGTATCATGACAAAATATATAGTTTCAGGCTATATAGGTTTTGATAATTTCGGTGATGAAGCTATTGCTCATGTACTTGTTGAAAGCTTAAAGAAAAAAGGCGCAGAGAAAATTACTCTTATTTCTTCTAATCCTGAAAAAACTAAACAAATCCACGAAGTAAATTCTTGTCCTATGCTCGGATTTTTTGAGAGCCTTAAGGAAGCTGATGTTTTAATCTCCGGAGGCGGAAGCCTTCTGCAGGATGTTACGAGTTTAAAAAGTCTTATATATTATCTTGGAATAATTTATCTTGCACTTTTTATGAGAAAAGAAGTCGAAATTTTTTCTCAAGGCATAGGCCCTGTTAATTCTAAAATCGGAAAATTTTTAACAAAAAACGCACTTAAACATTGTTCTAAGATTTCTGTCCGCGATAAAAAATCACAAGAGCTTTTAAAAAGCTGGGGAATAGATGCTGCTCTTGTCCATGACCCTATTTTTGACTTGAATTTACCTCAAAAAAACAAAATAGGAATTGTGGGAATACAGCTAAGAAATTATCCTTCTCTTACAAATGAATTTTTGAAAGGACTTGCTGATGCTGTAAGTAAAAAATTTAACGACAAAAAAATCGAAATTTTCTCACTACAAGACAGTATTGATTTAGAAGTATGCGGAAGATTTAAGCGAATGCTTGAAAAAAACGGCATGAAAGATGTTGTTGTTTTATCTAATCTTTCCATAAATGATGTATTTGAAAAGATTTCAGACCTGGAATATATGATAGCAATGCGGTTTCACGCTAACGTTGCTGCGATAAAATGCGGAGTAAAGACTGTTGCAATAAATTATGATATCAAGGTAAAAAAACTTGCAGAAGAATACAATCTTCCTCTGATTGAATTAACCCAGAGAGAGTTTCCTCAAATATTACTCTAAAACTTCCGCACCTTTTTGTTCGATTTTCAAAGTCTTAACTTCGGCCTTAATACTTTGCGGCTCCCAAATTTCTTTCACAGTCGATTTAATTTTATCTAAATCATACTTGTGCGAAATAACAAGCATAGCAGGCCCCGCACCGGATAGAACACATCCTAAAACGCCGTCTTCATGCTTAAAAGCTTCCATGATTTCTTTCATCCCGGGTACAAGTTTTTCTCTATATGGCTGATGAAGCTTATCTTGAAGCGCAATTTTCATCAATTTTTCATCCTTAGTATTCACAGCCTGAACAAGCATTGCAAGATGTTTAGCATTATAAACAGCATCCTGCATCGGAACAGAAGCTGGTAATACAGAGCGGGCAATATTTGTAGATAATTCAAAATCAGGAATACAAACAGTTATATCCCACTCATCAGGCCAGGGTAATTTTCTATAAACAATAGACCCGTCATCTTCCTGCGAAGATAAAACAAACCCGCCTAAAATAGCAGGCGCAACATTATCCGGATGACCTTCTACCTCTGTTGCAATAGATAATAATGCAGTCTCATCAGCAGGAGAACCTAGAAGTTTATTAGCTGCTAACAGTCCTCCGACAACCACTGCGGCAGAACTTCCTAAACCTCTGGTTATAGGAATTTGAGACTGAATATTAATCTTTAATTCAGAAGGCTCCTGACCGATTGAATTGTATAACATCTCAACTGCTTTATAAACAATATTATTCTCATCTTTCGGAATATCATCAAAACTCATTTCATCAATAGCATCTTCATCTTCAGACATCATATTGATTTCAATACCTGTACCGGGCAAAACTGTTTCTTCTATAGTAATTGTATTATATATAGGAAGCGCTAATCCCAGACAGTCAAATCCGGGGCCTATATTTGCCGATGTTGCAGGTACTTTCACGCTTACTTTCATTTGTTTCTCCTAATTAAAAAAATTATATGGTGATTATACTATAAAAATAAATTATGTGAAATGTTCAAAAGTATGTAGAAAACATGTTCAAAAGTCGGAAGTTTTGAACAGGGAGATGAAAAATTTTTTTTATTGTGTTCAAAAATGTTCAAAACTTTCAAGTTTTCTACATCTAATCTACAAGTTTTGAACATGAACAAATCCAGTATTCATAACCATTTCAGACAGTTTTGAACAAATAGTAGCAGCTTAAGAAGAAGATTAAGAATTATATAAATAATTAATAAATATATATTAATAATAATTATTATTAATATTTTAAATTTTTAGCAGTTGAAATAGTTAAAAATATTCTCTTTTTATTAATGCAGAAATTATATTACAGTATTAGGTTATAAAAAGGCTGATATTAATATAATTAATCTTACTTTATTCCTTCATTTTTTCTTCTTTTAAGCATCAAAAGAAGAAAAAACGAAGCAAAAAAGAAGAAAAATGCTGTTGTTTTCTACGCCCGTAAGGGCGTGAGATTAAATGGATGCAGCAGGCAAGCCTGCACTTTTCGCTCGCTATCGTTATGCTTACGCATAACACGCTCGCGGCGCCGGATTTGTTAGTAGTAGTGTGGAGCTTGCTCCACAAAAAAATTAATTTAAAACTATAATTTCCGGAATAGAACAAAATCTGATTGGTAAAATGCTTGTTCCTAAACCTTTTGTTATAATCATTTTATTATGTGTTTCGTTTATTATTCCTCTTGAAAATTTTGAACCGTATTTTGAAGGAACAACAGGAGCCCCTAAAAACGGAATATAAACCTGACCTCCGTGTACGTGGCCGGCAAGGATTAAATCAACTTTTTCTTCTACATCATAATAAATGTCAGGACTATGTGATAAAAGAATTCTCGGAGACTCTGTGTCTTTTAAAGCCGATTTTATATCAGGATTGCCTGTCTGAATATCTTCAACGCCTGCAATAAAAATATTTTCAAACTTTGTATTTGAATTTATTAAAACTTTTATTCCCTCTTTTTCTAAAGCGCTTTTTACCCTGCCCTTATTAAACCATCCGTCATGATTACCTAAAACAGTAATAACAGGAGATTTAATCCTTCCTAAAACTTCCGCTTGCTCCTCTATAGCTAAAGTATGTTTTCCGTCATGACCCTTGATAAAATCACCGCCGAGTAAAACTAAATCAGCCTCTTCATCATTAATTGTATTAACTATTTTTTCTAATCTCTTTTTCTCCCCCTTTGCTATATGAAAATCACTCGCGAAAATAATTTTCATATCTCCAAGCTCCGGAATTTTGTATCTCTTTATAAAAAGAAGATTTGGTTCAATAAAAAATGACCAGATAAATAACAATACACAAATTATTAAAAAATACTTAAACATAAAAATATTTTATCATAATTTTGAAGAAGCGGACAGGTTTCACGCCTGGTGGAGCAATTCCCTCGCCCCTTGTGGGAGAGGGAAGAATTTCAAGTTGAGCTTAGGCGAAACTTAGAAATTCGGGTGAGGGGTCTTTTTTATATTCCGATATCATTAAATATTTTGCAAATTCTTTGTGCTAAAATAACTTTAAGAATAACAGGAGGTATTTATATGATAGATGAAAAATTACAAGAAGCTTTTAATGACCAGATTAATAAAGAATTCTATTCGGAATATCTTTATCTTGCAATGAAAGTTTATTTTCAGGAACTTAATCTCCAGGGTTTCGTAAACTGGTTTGATGTTCAGGTTCAGGAAGAACACGCTCACGCTATGGGAATGGTTAATTATCTGAACGACAGAGGCGGAAAAATTGATTTGAGAGCAATAGAAAAACCGGTTGTAGAAGGGAATACTCCATTAGAAGTTTTTGAACACGTTTTGAGACACGAAGAGTATGTAACTTCAAGAATAAATCATGTAATGGATGTAGCTGAAGAGGTAAAAGATAGAGCTGCAATGCATCTTCTTGACTGGTATATAAAAGAACAGGTAGAAGAAGAAGCTTCTGTAGGCGGAGTATTAGCAACATTAAGATTAATAGGTGATGATAAGAAGGCTCTTCTAATGCTTGATAAAGATTTGGCAGCAAGAACATTTGTCGCACCGGTAATCGGATAATATGTCGTCAGAAGAATTATTTGAATTTGATAAAAGCTTTAATAAGCTTATTATAGGCACAGACGAGGCCGGCCGCGGACCCGCGGCCGGCGGAGTGTTCGCTTCTGCTGTCTGCTTTGAAAAAATTACTCCTGCACTTATCAAAGATTTAGAAATCTTAAATGACTCAAAAAAGCTTTCTCAAAAAAAACGCGAGTCTATTTATGATGTAATAAAAAACAATACTCTTAATAAAATAGTGTGTGTAGAAGTTGAAGAGATAGAAAAGATTAATATTTTAAATGCGTCACTAAAAGCCATGAATTCTGCCTGTTCTTCAATAATAAATAATCCGAATTCTTATGTTCTTGTAGACGGGAATAAATTAATAAAAAACTTTTCTTATCCCCAAAAGTTTATAATAAAAGGCGACTCAAAATCTGCTTCAATAGCTGCAGCAAGTATCCTGGCAAAAGTTTCCAGAGACCGCTATATGCAAAAACTCCACGAAGAATTTCCAATGTATAACTGGGCAAAAAACGCAGGCTATTTAACTAAAGAGCATCTTGATGCTATTGATAAATACGGTCTTACAAAATACCACCGCCCGTCGTTTCTAAGAAAACATTTTGAAAAACAATTGACTCTTGTGGATTTATAGATTTTTTAAATAATCTTTAATATAATTCATTATGCTCTCCTATTTTCCTCGGGTTATTTTTAAGTCTCTCTGGATCAATATAATCTGATTTGTATTCCACGAATTTGAGACCAATTTTTTCAAATAGATTTTTAAAATACATTTCTGCATTTTCAATTTTCATTGTCTCATATATTTCGTTCATTCTTGCTTTAACGAATTCTACACCTCTTATATCATTTATAGAATTTTCATCTACATTTTTATTATATTCCATTAATTTCCCGATATTAAGTGCAACTGCGTGTCCATGAGGAATGCCATAATTTGTAGTAATTGAATATGCCATAGCATGTGCTGCTGTTGTACGTGAAATATTAATTGCTTTTCCTGCAAGATTTGCTGCAAGCATCATATTAGAAGAATATAGGGGATTATTAGAATTAACGTAATTTACAAGATTGTCTCTGCAAAGCTCAATTGCGCGGAGAGCATATTTTCTGCTTTCATCAGTTGATTTACACGCAAAATAAGATTCAATTGCCTGACAGTATGCATCAAGTGAAGTGCAGGCTTTTAAGTAAGACGGATTATTTTCTACAAACTGGCTGTCGACAATTGCGATATCCGGAAGAATTTCCGGTTTATCAAGAGATTGTTTTTTCCCTTCTTTATAATATACTGCAAATTGTGTTGCCTCCGAACCGGTTCCGCAGGTAGTTGGAATTGCTATCAGCCCCGTAGGTTGGGTGAAACCCAACAATTTATTATAATTCACTCATAATTCTATATTGATTAATAAAACAGTACATTGTAATTTATAATATATTCCATAATAATAAAAATAACGCAATCTATTTATTTGTTGGGTTTCACCCAACCTACTAAGTTGAATGAGGAAAGTACATGCTGCATTTGTTTTTCGAATTTTCTTTTTCCGCCATTCGCCGGATGGCGGATAGTATTTTCACGATTCAAAATCTTTGCAGCGACATTACCTATTGGGATTTTTTTTGCATTTTCAA
>CALVEE010000181.1 GCA_944326495.1 Candidatus Gastranaerophilales bacterium
TTTGTTCATAAGAACCTCCTTTATGTTAACAAAGAATATTATATATATTTTTCGCAATTTAGCAAGCATTTATATTGTAAAAATTATTAAAATTTTAAATTATCATTAGTTTTACAATAGTAGCACAACCCAAAAAGCACTAATATTAAGAAATTACGGACATGAAATTATAAAGCCCAGGACGGATCCAATCGTCCAAACTTAACATTATTGTAATAATAAGTTAAGATTTGATACGCATTATATCCCTGGTTTGCAAGATTGTTTGCACCATGCTGGCTCATTCCCAGACCATGCCCGTTCTTTTTAATTCCATCGTCAAAAGAGGGTACTGATTTCAGATAAGGCAGATCTTTATTCCATACATCGCCGGCATTTTTTGTATGACCGCCAGCCGAAGCAGAGTAATAAGCAGGTATTACTTTTCTATTATAAGTAATAACAATTCCTTTTGTTTCAAGCACAGCGCTGTTTGTTGTAGCAGTCTCAGCAGATGCACCGCCGTAAGCTTGATCCTCTGGTGTATCTTTAAGATCATAACCTCTGGATGCCCTTTTGCCTCTGTTTGCAATTGCATAACTTCTCGCTGCAATGGCCTGTGCCTTAAGTGCTTCATAATTCCATTTTGACGGCATTTCAGACGGAACGACGCCGAGCATATAATCCTCTAATGGCAAATTGTTAACAACCACCAGTGCACCGCCTCTATTTTCAATGATAAATTCACCTCTGTACCAGCGTCTTTTTGTGGA
The DNA here is from genome assembly GCA_944326495.1 of Candidatus Gastranaerophilales bacterium. Lineage (GTDB taxonomy): Bacteria > Cyanobacteriota > Vampirovibrionia > Gastranaerophilales > Gastranaerophilaceae > CAG-196. The sequence continues at coordinate 753 of CALVEE010000181.1, forward strand.
AATAAAACCTTTCTCAGCAGGTTTAATTACTATCCTCGCTATGTTCAAATTGAACCATTGACCGTTTAATTCAATTGATATTGTATTACCGGAAGCCTTAAAAGGATAAGCTTTCATAGCTTTTAATTTATAGAAGGACTTATTATGCAAAGGACTGATTAAATCGGCTTCTTTACTCGTTCCGACAGAAACCTGCGAAGCACCGTCTACAATACCTATTTTCATGCCGTAGGCAGTATGTGCGGTAAAAAATTGTATTAATATAAGAATAAAAAATGTACAATAAAATCTTAATTTCATCATTGGCAACATTTTTCTGATTTTTCAAGAAACTCGATAACTTCTATTGCTATTTGTTTTCTTGTTTCATCATCAGCCTCTTTTAAATAATCAAATGCTTCTGTCAGTTGTTCTGAAGAATCATACCATCTGTTTAAAACGTAATTAAAAGCACCGAGCAGATTGGTTTTTAAGGTAATACCCAAATCAATTGCCCTTGATTTTATAAGTTCAGCACACTGTAATTGCAAAGGTAATTTCGAGTTTTTTATAAGACTTATTGCAAGACTCAATGTAGGTTCTTTATCATACCAGCGCTTATTGTCCATGTTAATTCTCCATTGTTAACATTATAACATCAATTTATTTGTAACAAACTTATTCGTCAAATCCAAGCTAAAATTGACACTTATACAAATTTTAACAAAGTATTTAACTATAACAAAAATCTATATTGATATATTGTATTTTTTTATCAATTCTTTAGCTTTTATTTTCAGTTCTTCGCTTTTATTTTCATTGCTTAAAATCTTTTCACAATAAAGTTTTATACTTTTGACACGAGGCTCACTAAAAAATTTTATAGAGTGATAAGCATCAAGATACAGTGAATAATAGTAATTGTAATCAACCATATCTTTGTATTTTTGATTATCGGGATAATTTCTCACCAGCCGGTTTATTTCTAAAGGTCCGTATTTGCAGTCAAATACGAGATTTCCGTCATAATCAATTGCGCCCCATTTCCCGTTTAGTTTTACTTTAAAAAATCCCGGCTCCTGCATACTATCGACTTTGTCATAAACAGGTCTGGCAATTTCTTTGCCGTCTCTCATTCTAACAATACCTTTATGTTTGTTTTCTTCCACAAAGATGGCATAATAATTTAGTCTATATATTTTTGAATAACTTGTCTTTGTAATAGGCACATCCAAAAGATCCATCACATAATATTTTCCGTTCTTTTCCATAAGGAAATAACTATCATCATATAAATCAAAAAATATAGCATCATACTTAACCGGCTTAATAAGCCTTCCATCGTCTTCATCGGCAAGCCCGCACAGATTATTTTTGCAAACACATATTAAGTCAGGATAGTTGTTAATACTTAGCGGATCAATATAGTCATAAGCCGGCTCTTGTAACACTTCGCCGGAAACATAATCTATCCAGCCGTACAAACCATCTTTTTCCACACCAAATGTATATTGTGAAAGTCGGAATATATCATCCCATATCGGCGGTGTGATAATTGTTCCGTCATCTGCATCTACAATTCCCCAGTGCCCTGCTTGTAATACGCAGTAGTACGAAGAATACATTAAACAATTTTCTATTTTATCATACACCGGTAATGTAGTGATTGTATTATAAGTATTATTATAAAACCCCCATTTTGAGCCGATTCTATACGCAGAATATTTGCTGCCAAGATATTTAATATCAGATGGTTTTACGTTAATTGTAAAACCGTTAAACGCAGATGATGACAAGGATTGATTGGCTGTTATTGTAAATACGAAAAATATACTGATGAAAAAAAATAAGAAATATCTAAATTTAAGCATTTTTAACATGGCAAATATCCTCATAAATATGTTCTGAATAAACTGTACCAATCATAATAAATGATATCACTGTAACAATCATTTAATTGAAGTATTAATACACTTTGCATAAAAAATTGATATTCCTCAGCCATTGATAAAAAGCTTTATTAATCTAATCCGGTGTCGCAGGTATCGCCGGCTGACCGCAGCCTGATCCTCTCACTTTTTCAAATGACACTCAAAAAATTCGTTCACGTAATTTCCCTCTCACAAAACAATTCACAGGATTGTTTTGTTCGGCAGAGTCTTATCATGAATTTTTCTCGGACAATTTTCAATAATACAATTATTTAGTGTGTTTGTATTATAATAATCGTACAAAATACATAGATAGAGGTTTATTAATCGTATGAATAAATATTTACTGGAAATCGGAACTGAAGAATTACCCTATAAATTTGTAAACGCCGGTATTATTCAATTAAAAAATGCATATGAAAAACTTTTAAATGAAAATCAAATTAAATATACAGATATAAAATATTTTAAGACACCGAGAAGGAAAACCCTTATAATAGAAAGGTTTGAAGGAAAATAGCATGATACGATAATATGTAAAAA
>CALVEE010000182.1 GCA_944326495.1 Candidatus Gastranaerophilales bacterium
CCGAGTTTTTGAGCCTCATTTATTCTTTTTTCAATATTATTAACGGCTCTGATTTCTCCTGAAAGCCCGATTTCTCCTACAATTGCCGTACTTGTATCAAATACAACATCTCTTACACAGGTAACGATAGCCAGCGCAATCCCCAAATCCGCAGCAGGCTCTTTTATTTCCATACCGCCGATTACATTTACATAAACATCCTGTTTGGATAAATTAAGCCCTATTCTTTTTTCTAAAACCGCAAGTATCTGTAACACTCTTCCCGTATCAACTCCGTTTGCAATCCTTCTCGGAGCAGGATAAGGTGTTGTTCCTACAAGAGCCTGAATTTCAACAAGCAAAGGACGAGTGCCTTCATTTGTTACGATAATAGTGCTTCCCGGAGTCTGGGTCTGGTTATATTCTTTTAAGAAAACTTCACTCGGGTTGATAACTTCGCATAACCCTTTTTCTCCCATTTCAAAAATCCCGACTTCCGAAGTGTTTCCGAAACGGTTTTTGATTGAACGCAGAATTCTATAACTTTTTGTCTTATCGCCTTCAAACTGGATTACTGTATCTACCATATGTTCAAGAACTTTAGGCCCTGCAATATTACCTTCTTTTGTAACGTGTCCGATTATGATTATTGAAACATTCCGGGATTTGGCAATGTGCATTAAGATATTACAGCATTCTCTTATCTGCGAGACACTTCCTGCCGAACTCTGGATTAAGGATGTATAAATTGCCTGAATACTGTCTACTATAACTAAATCCGGATTCATTTCCTCAATATGTTTTTTTACAAGCTCAAGATTAGTCTGGGGGTAAATATAAAGGTTATCGGATTTTACTCCGAGTCTTTGAGCACGGAGCTTAATCTGGCTTGCTGATTCTTCTGCCGAAATATATAAGATTTTCTTCCCGCCTTCTGAAAGCTCGCCCGAAGTTTGCAGAAGTATTGTAGATTTTCCTATTCCCGGGTCTCCGGCAATAAGAATAAGCGAACCCTGCACAATACCGCCGCCGAGGACTCTGTCAAACTCCGAAATATTTGTACTCATCCGAATTTCAGAGTTCATTTCTATTTCATCAAGCTTCATCGGGGGAACCGTATCAAAAATTGCATCCGTTTCTTTAACAGATGAGACAGGCTTGCTCAATTCCTCTACAAATGAACCCCAGCTTCCGCATTCAGGGCACTTGCCTAAATAACCCGCAGTTTCATAGCCGCAATTCTGACATACATATTTTGACTTAACTTTTGCCATAAATCTACTGGTTCATCGGAATAATTAACTTCTGGCCGATTGATAAAGCATTAGGATTAGCCATCTGGTTAGCTTCCTGAATAGCGTTAACTTTATTCATATCAAAAGAGCCGTAAAATCTTATAACAATACTTTCTAAAGTATCGCCTTCTTTTACAACATACTCTTCATTAGTAACGGTCACAGGCGAAACTTTCTTAGAAGAAGTACTGTCAGCCGGAATAAATGTAAATCTTCCCGACGATTGTGTTACAGCCTTCTTATCCGGCACAACAACATCATCTTTCGGAGTAGACACGTTAATTAAAAGGCTTATGAATGTCGTAATTAACAAAGTAATAATAACACCCAAAATCAAACCGGTAACAAAATAAACCTGCGGAGCTTTTTCACTCTTAGGTGTTTTTACCCCGAAAGACTGCCATAGAGCATCAAGTTCTCTATTTTTGCTCTGCGTTCTATAAAAATCTTCATCCTGATGTTCTCTGTTATAGCGGTTAAGAGCTTCCATCATGGCAACTTTTTCTCTGGTAATGTTTGATCTTCTAAGTGTTGTGCTTTTCATAAATCCTCACCATTTTATATATACTGAAAATTTAACATAAAATTTAGTCATGCGCAAATTTGTAAACTTTTTTGTTAAAATTTGTTAAGAATTGAAGACGTGAAAAAAATTTTTTGTTTATCTTTACGTGCTGCCCCCTCACCGCATCCGTAGTTTTCGGCTCCCGCCTCAAACACGGCTGCTCTTCTCCTGCAAGGCACTATTGTCCAAGAAAGATTTTAGAAGTTAACCTCCAAAAACCAAATATCAGTAAGAACCCCTCCCCGAAATCAAAGATTTCGACCCTCCCACAGGGGGCGGGTAGGCTCCATGCCTCTTGTGGCGGTTCCCTCGCCCCTTGTGGGAGAGGGAAGAATTTCAAGTTGAGCATTAGCGAAACTTTGAAATTCGGGTGAGGGGTCTTTTTTATGTCTTTACATCTTATTATTACAGGTAAGTTGAGATATACACTTATATACGTTTTTTTCTTTTGAATTTTTCTTGGACACTAATGCCTGCAAGGAGAGGGAATAGTAGATAGAAAAGAATAAAAACTTGCTGAATAAAATATATCAAAGTTCGAATACATAAATTCAGGGATGGAATATAACTACGTAATCTTTAAGTATCTCTTCCTGAAAAGAAGCAGGTACATTATTGAAATCCAAAATTTCTACAATAATCGGAATATCACTGTCATTTATCAGGCTTCGTAAATCATAAATATTTTTATCCGGACTGTTAAAATTTTTTACCGCCAAATCCAAATCGCTTCCTTCGTGCGCCTCGCCTTTAATCCGGCTTCCGTAAGCCCAGATTTCGGCTTGCGGGCAGTAGGAATTAAAAATATCAAAAAGCATTTGTAAATATTCAGCCTTTAAAAACAATCTATCCATTTTCTATAACAGTCCTTAAGTTTTTGACATCTTTCAGGAAATCATCTACTAAAGCCAGCGTTTCTTCTGCAAAAGCTCTTCCGTAATCGTGCGCGGTATTGTTTCTGTTATCCCTGTATTTCATCCACCGCGAGATTTCATCTTCATTAAGCAGAGAATATTTATAAGCATGTCTGAATAAGTCTTTAAAAGTAAGCGCATCTACAGCTTTTTTGCTTGCAAAATAAGGCAGTAATCTTTTTCTCAAAAGCTTACCGCTCTGCTCAAGAGTCATTTCAAAACCTTTAACAAGAGAATTTCTATACATTTCATAATCAATAGAGCCTTCCTGTTCGGTTTTAATGAGTTTATAAGCCTTCTCTAATGTTGTTATGCACCTTGTAAGGTATTCAGTATTAATACTCATAAAAATTCCTTCTATTATGACTTAATTATTGCATAAATTTTATAAAACACCAAGACTGCCCTTTAAGCTTAAGTAATCCTTTCCGAGCTTCCGGTTTGCAATATCAATAACTCTGTTTGCAAGCCTTGCATAAACCCGCCGTGAAAAATGATTTATGCATTCAATATAATCTTCATCATTTTCAATCAAATCAGTAAGTTCTATAAAATCAATCCCGTCTTTGAACTGATTTTTGACAGCATCATTCAGAATTTTATGCCTTTCAGCCATATTTTCATATCCTGCAAGAACTTTATCTGTATGTTTTTCACTCCCGAGGAGCAAAACCAGATTTGCAGAAGTATTTTCTCTTATATACTTCAAATTTTGTATTACAGTATCGACAGGCGGGTTGCCTGCAAAAACGTAATCTTTTTTAAACTCTCTAAGCATTAAAATATTTTGTTCCCTAGCCCATTCCGGAAGCGGCTTAAGTATAGTCTCCCAATTATTCTCATCTGTAATATCGCAGTTTGCATAGCCGAAAAACGCATAACTCCCGTCATTTTTGTTTATGTACAAACCGCTGTGTGTTACGGTTAAAAGGCTTAAGAATATCAGATTATATTTTTTATCAAAAAATCTGGTCTTAAATTCGTCCGGATTAGGAAATGGAAAACGTTT
>CALVEE010000183.1 GCA_944326495.1 Candidatus Gastranaerophilales bacterium
ACAGGCAAACTCACTAAACTGTATAACGAAAAAATGCAGCTTGTTAATCTTGCAGAAAAAATTGATTTTAAAGAAGCAAAGACTGTAGATGAGGGCATAAAGTTTGCAAAAGATGTCCTAAAAATTGGTGAAGTGGGAGACGGATTTACACTTGACGCTATAAACTATGCAAATAAAGGGCTTGTAGATGTTGCAAATGCTAACAAAGGGCATTTATTTATGCCTAAAAAGCTGATTTTTGAAGAGCTTAAAGAAGATGAAATAGCTCATGTAATTAGAAGTATCGACTCCGAACGCTTTGGTGAACTTGCAATCAACAAGAGATTTTTTGGTGCAAAGGTTTTAGATGAAAAACTTAAAAAATTACTTTTCAATAGTGATGGCAAACAAACATTTAAATTCAATAAAGATGGTACAATAAATGTTCCTACGTGGTTTAATACAGCAATGGTGCCGGATAAAAAATGCGGGTCTCTTATAAAGCAATACTATGAAAATTCCGCCGGAATGAATACTACAGATAAACGAAAACTGTATTATACAATGAATGGGAATTATGATACGCTATTTGGGCAATTTAAACGTTTTCCGCTTGACACTTTGAAAAAAAATAGAGATTTTTATGAAAAGAATTTAGGTATAAAAATTGATATAGAATCTCTTTCAAAAAAATCTACAGAAGAACAAGCTGATTATCTGCTTGATTTGACTAAAAAAATAGAAGAAAAAGGTATTTTTAATAAATACGATATGAAATTACAGAACCCTGAAAAAACAATCTATCATGAAATGGGGCATTTGCAGGATTTTGCAAAAAATCTTAAAGAGCTTGATGTCAAAAAGTGGAAATTCCCGACTTTTAAAGATGCCTGGAAAGATGCAAAAGCCGGTAAAAAACACCAAAGTAATACGGAAATTGACCATGTCAATAACCGCTGGCAAGGTTTAACCTATGACGGATTCAAGGATTTATTTGACAAAAACCCTGAAAAATTCAAGAAAAAATATCCAGATTTGTATGAATTTTTAACAAACCAGACAACACAGCAGACTGCGGGTAAAGTTTCAAGGTACGCACAGACAAGTATCGGAGAGTTTGTTGCAGAAGTGTATGCAAAACTCGTAAGCGGTGCAAAACTGCCGGATGACGTTATGGCTTTGTATAAAAAATACAATGGCCCGATGATTGCGGCATAATCAACTATTTGTGCCGGACTATAATTTATTGAATTTGCGGAAAAATTAACATTTTTCTCGCAAATTCTCGGGAACGGTTTCACCTGTGGACAGGTGCTATCCCGCACCTGGCTAGAGGTTCACACACCTTGCATCGGGTACGGAAAAACCTCAAAAATCTGCCAATTTTTGGATTTTTCCGCACCCTCTATTCTCAATAGCTTTTCAGGTGCAAGCTCCGCATTACTCTTTATCTAGTTATCATCATAAGTAAAACAAAAAGTACGTTAACCTCTCCTTACGGGAGAGGATAGAATTTCAATACGAAACGCCAGTTGAGTATTAGAAATTCTTGGTGAGGGGGCAGACCCGTCAGGGGTATTGCCAGCTTTGCATACCTTCTTTCCAATAACTTATAATCAGGGAGTGCCTAACTACTATTGCTCCGTCAGGGGAATATTGAATATAAAGTTTTCATATTTTTATCTTTCCGGTTTTTACTTTTTTCTACAGGATAAAATTGCCCCCTCACCGCATCCGTAGTTTTCGGCTCCCGCCTCAAACACGGCTGCTCCTCTCCCGTTGGGAGAGGGAATAGTACTTTCTGTTTTTATTTGGTTTTGTCGGTTGCGCATACCTGCCCTTCAATAACTTCTCATTAACTTTTCAATAGTTAATGTAAGGCAATGTCTGAGCTACTTTTAGATTTAATGAGGCGCACTGGATAGATTATTAAGAAATGTAACAATTTCCCGTAAAAATTAAAGTTTTCGCCTGATTTAGCCGTAATACATGGTAAACAAGGGAAAATTCTAAACAAAGGAAAGCAGATTTTTATGGGAATGGCAGCATCACAAGTTAGACTTTTGCAGCTAACCAGCCGAAAAAATACAATCGGCAGGCAGCTTCAGCACTTGTCTCTTGAAAAGACTTCTCTTACAAGAGAGATGCAGCAGGTTTCCAAAGATTATCAGAATGCGCTCAGTACTAAAACATTAAAATGGTCTAATAATTCCGGTGCGTCTTATGTAGATTTAAGTTATTCAAACTTAATGCGTCCGGGCTCTGCCAACAATAATACGCCTTATCTAATTACTGATAAGTCAGGAAAAGTTGTATTAGATAATAAATATAAACAATACGCTGAAATGATTTCTCCGAATGGTGCTCCCGGTGGTGATTGGGAAGCAAATCGTGCAGAAATATTGTCATCATTAACAGGAATCCCGGCAGAAGATATAGAGGCTTCTGAAGCAGCAAATGCTCAACTAGAAACTTCTGCCGATAAAGTTAATGCACTGCAGGAAGAAGTCGATAAGGCTTTAAAAGATTGCACTAATGAATATCGTGATACAGACTTCTTTAAAAATTGTTTAGGAAATTTGGGTGCCGGCTTTAATTGGGATGGTGCTTCCACTACGAATGTTGGTGCAGATTATGAATACACAGTAAGTAATCCTTCTGGCCATTGGGTATTAAGTAATGATCCTACAACTGCTAAGACAAGATTGAGAGAATTATTAGATCAATTGACTAATAATGTTTCAAATTTTCTTTCAGATCAAGATCTTACAGCTTTTAAGGAAGCTTGCAACACTGTTTATACAGACTATTCTCAGAAAATTGATGAAGCCGGCTCTATAGCAGACAATATTGATATACCTGTATCTAAGTTCTCATATCATAATAACGACTATGCTGTTAGAGTCGATGACCTCATAGAAACATTGATGGGTGCATATAGAAGTGCAGGCGGGGGACATGAACAAAGTTCTAGAGATACTAGTGTATATTATTATCAAACCGTTGATAGAAACTCTGCAGAATATCAAACTTATGAAACAAAAAAAGCCGAACTCGATGCTGCTAAAGCTGAATATGATGAAGCTGTTGATACTTCTAACCAGACATTAACATCTGAACAGGAAAGCTCAATAGCTTTCTATGATAAAATTTTCTCTGCTATCGCCGAATATGGCTGGACTGCAAATTCCCAAGTTAGTGATGATGATTATTTGAACCAAATGTTATTAAACAATCAGTATTACATTACTACAGTAGAAGAAGCTGAAAACGAAGATGGCGAAGAATATTTTGAATTTGATACAAATATAGCCTCCAACTTTGAAAACATATTTGCGGTTAATGATTCTGATGCTGCAGATGAAGCGTTAGCGGAATATGAGTACCAAAAAAGTATAATTAGTGAAAAAGAAACAAGAATTGATACGAGAATGCAGGATTTAGAAACCGAACAGGCTGCTATTAATGAAATGATTAAAGGTATTGAAACAGTAAGAGACGATAATTCAGAGCGAACGTTTAGTATATTCTCATAATTATATGTTTGTGTTATCCTGCTTTTATAGTATTAGAGGATATCACAAATGTTTGATTCATTGTCGGATAAATTACAGGATATAATAGCAAAAAC
>CALVEE010000184.1 GCA_944326495.1 Candidatus Gastranaerophilales bacterium
CTCTGTCTTGGATTTGCTCCACGCTCACAGAGTTTCGCCTTTAAGCCTAATCGGCTTAGCCGGTTCAGTCTGTTCGCTATCCGGACTTCCATATTCCCATTTACCCCTCCGTCCGCAAATCCGCTCCCGCAGGGCGAGGATATTTGCAAGTCTTGTTTTTTATTTGATAATGTTGGTTGCTAAATTAACTGTAGTTCGGAAATTCATGAGTATAGAAATATTTAAGTATATTAAACTATATTCGTTTTAGAATAAATAAACTTGTAGGATTACTTTGCATTTAAATAATTAATAAAATAAAAAAGGCCTCTCAAAACTGAAAGACCTTTTTAACCCAATAATCTCCACCCCAAAAATTCTGTGTTGTCCTCAAATCTCCTCATTAATTTGTAAATAATTCTCTTCTTAATTCAGGTAAATGTCTTAATATTGATTTGTGTAAATGTTCTAAAATTTTTCTATCTTTTTTCTATCTTTGACTCCCCCCGAGTCTAGCAGCCATCACTCCTTTCAGGTATGTGTATATAGTATAATTTTCGCATCTTTTTATCAAGTAAAGAATTTAGTAAAAATTTTTACAATCGACCATGCTCCCCGTTTTTATTTGGGAAAATTCATATTAACAAAAATTTACGTTTTGTTTTAATAAAAATTGTATTGACAATAGTTTTTTTATGGAAAGTAGTTGATTATTTTCCGATACAGAAGTTTTCAAAAATATTATCAAGAATATTATCCGTAATAAGTTCGCCGGTAAGTTCATCCAGAGCTAAGAGAGCAGATTTTACATCAATAGAAATTAAATCCTGGAGTTCATTTACCTGTGCTGCTAAAAGAGCCTGCTCCATGGAATTTCTTGCTTTTTTAAGACATTGCTGCTGGCGGGTATTGGTTACAAAATCAAGGCTTTCAGGCTCAATATTACAAACTTTTTCCTTCAAAAGTTTTCTTAAATCCTCAATGCCGTCTCCCCTTCTTGCAGAAATATAAAGCGCATTATTAATTTTGTTCTCTGCAATATCTGATTTATTCGCAATAAGAAGATGATTTTTATTTTTTAATAATTCTAAAACTTCTTTATCCTCATCATCCATACCCTTAGAAGCATCATATACAAATAAAACCAAATCAGCTTCGTCTAGAGACTGTTTAGAATATTCTATTCCGATTTTTTCGACTTTAGAAACATCCTCATCCTCTCTAATCCCTGCGGTATCAATAAGAGTTACCGGAATTCCCAAATCGAGAGTTTCTCTTAAAACATCTCTTGTCGTTCCTGCAATATCTGTCACAATAGCTCTATCAAGACTCAACAGCGCATTAAAAAGTGAAGATTTCCCGACATTTGGTTTCCCGATGATTGCAACTTTCGCGCCTTCTCTAAATATGTTTGAAGTTTCTGCGCCAGCAAGAACGTTATCAATTTTATCTAAAATATTTTCAAAACAATTTATCAAATATGAATATTCAGGCTCATTTACATCCTCCGGAAAATCAATTCCGGCTGTTATTTTGGATAGAACTTCAAAAATATCATCTCTTATATCATTAATTTTTTCTTTCAAAACCCCAGATAAATTCTTCATAGAAACTTTTGCGAATTCACAGGTTTTAGAATGAATAATATCCGCAACAGCTTCTGCCTGAGATAAATCCATCCTTTTATTAAGAAAAGCCCGTTTTGTAAACTCTCCCCTTTCGGCCATTCTTGCCCCTTGCTTCAATACGAGGTTAAGAATATTTTTAACCACATTCACTCCGCCATGGCATTGGATTTCTACAACATCTTCTCCAGTATAGCTGTTAGGAGAAAAGAACGGCAGAACAACTGCCTCATCTATTTTAATTTCTCCGTCCATAATCCATCCGTGCTTAAATCTTCCCGGCTCAAAATTCGGATTAGAAAAAATTTTCTCTATAATCCCGAACGCCTTATCTCCTGAAATCCTTATAATGCCAACTCCCCCCGCTCCCATAGGAGTAGCAGGTGCTGCTATTGTATCAAATTCATCCCTAATATTCATAAACTCATTGTAACCCAAAAAAATTCATCATATAATACTTATATGAAAATAAAGGATTTAATTGAAATAACAGGTGCAAAAGTCTTAAAAGAGACAGATGAAAATCTTGAGGTTCATATCTCAACAGATACCAGAACCATCCAAAAAGGAGATTTTTATCTTCCGCTTAAAGGCGCGACTTTTGACGGGGAAAAATTTATTACAGATGCAATGAATAAAGGTGCTGCGGGTTCTTTCTGCACAGGTTTAGAAGGCACATTGCAGGTTAATGATACGCTGGAAGCATATCTCAAGCTTGCAAACAGCAGAAGAAACAAATTAAATCCAAAAGTCATTGCAATAACGGGAAGCTCCGGCAAAACTACAACAAAAGAACTTGTTTCATCAGTTTTAAGCGAAAAATTTAAAACATTTAAAACCCCGCTTAATCACAACAACGAAATCGGCCTGTGCCAGACTATTTTTGGAATGCCGGATGACACAGAAGTTCTGATACTTGAGATGGGTATGAGAGGATTAGGAGAAATTGAATTACTTTCAAAATATTCGGAGCCGGATATTAGTATTATTACAAACGTCGGGACTGCACATATCGGAAGATTAGGCTCAAGAGAAAATATTGCAAGAGCTAAGTGCGAAATTGTAAAATATCAGCGCGGAAATGTTTTTATTGCACACGATGATGAATTAATAAGAAAAACAGTTGAATTCTCTGGTAAAAAAATTTTTTATTCAATCAAAGATGTAAAAGTTATCAAACAAACTGCTAATTATTCAAAATTTGAATACAAGAAAAACATTTATGAACTAAATGCAGGCGGGAATTACAATATAGAAAACGCTCTAAGTGCGATTAATGCAGGGTTGGAGCTCGGTTTGAATATAGAAGAAATACAAAACGGTTTAAAAAAATATTCTCCTATTGAAAAACGCTGGGAAGTTGTAGAAGCGGGCGGGTATAAAATAATTAACGACAGCTATAACGCTAATCCTGAATCAATGCGGGCTTTTGCTGATACCATCTTTACGCTTTATAAAGATTATGTATTAGTTTTAGGTGATATGGGCGAGCTTGGAGAGAGAGAAGCCGAATACCATAAAGAGCTTGGACGCTATATCAATAAGCATTCCGGACTTTCTAAAGATGCAATAATTTTATCAGTAGGAAAATTATCTAAAAATATTACAAATGAAATTACGAATTGTACAGCAAAACATTTTGACACAATAGAACAATGTATAAGCTGGATACAAGACAATATAAATAAAAACCGGACATTGTTTTTAAAAGCTTCAAGAAGTATGAAATTTGAAAATATAATTACCGGCTTAGATTAAACAAATATCCTCGCCCTGCAGGAGCGGATTTGCGGACGGAGGGGTAAATGGGAATATGGAAGTCCGGATAGCGAACAGACTGAACCGGCTAAGCCGATTAGGCTTAAAGGCGAAACTCTGTGAGCGTGGAGCAAATCCAAGACAGAG
>CALVEE010000185.1 GCA_944326495.1 Candidatus Gastranaerophilales bacterium
AAAGAGCCTGCCCGGGATACAACAATATCACTTGATTGTAAAACTGATATCATATCATCAAAATACGGCCTGATAATAAGGTTACTGTCTTGTTCGTATGCAGGATAAATCTGCTGCAATCTTTCAATTACTTCAGCATAATTCTTTTTTCCGGTCTGAAAAATCACCTGTAAATTTAATTCCTGTGAGAATTCTTTTATCAATTCTATTGTTGTGTTATTAATTGATTTTGCACCCTGTGAACCGCCCATTATACATAATGTAAGGCGATTTCTGCTCAATCCCATGTTTGAAGCCGCCTGTGTTTTAGATAAAATTTTAAATTCTTCTCTGATAGGATTTCCCGTGATAACAACGTGTTTATTTGGTATAAACTTTTTAGCGTTTTCGAAAGCAAGAGTAACGTATTTTGCGCGCTTGGAAAGTCTTCTTGTAACAAGCCCGGGCATAGCATCACAATCATGCATTATATAAGGGGTTTTTGTTATAATACAGGCAAAAATCATCGGAGCGGAAACGTAACCGCCTGTGGCAAATACAGCCTTCGGACTGTATTTTTTTATATATCTGACAGAGCGGATAATTGCTTTTACAAGTTTTACTCCCCAGATAAAGAATTTAGGATTAAGCTTCCTTGGCATGCCGGAGACGCTTACATGCAGAAATTTATAACCTTTTTTTGAAGCCAGTTCAAATTCCATATTACGCTTATTTCCGACATAATAAACCTTATCTCCGCCTTCTGTCAGCATATCTGCTACAGCCATTGCGGGGTAAATGTGGCCTCCTGTGCCTCCTCCGGTTACAAAATATTTGCTATTGTATACTTCTGACATTACCAAACCTTACCCTTTTTACATTATCTTTAGAAATATTTAAAAGAATTCCAATCATCCACAGAGAAACCATAATAGATGAGCCTCCATAGCTTATAAACGGCATCGGAACCCCTGTTGCGGGGACAAATGAACTTGCGACCCACATATTTAAAAATCCTTGAAAACATATAGAGAATGTTAAACCGAGCGCTAAGAGCTTTCCGTACATATCCTGACACTTAACTGCGATTATAAAACCTCTTTGCAAAATTGTCCAAAACAGACAAATTATTAAAAGACATCCGATAAATCCGTGTTCTTCTCCTATTACAGCAAAAATAAAGTCCGTATGCGCCTCCGGAAGCCAGGCGAGTTTTTGTTTTGAGCTTCCATACCCTACTCCGTAGAGTCCGCCTGATGCGAACGCAACAAGCGACTGTATGATATTATATCCAGCGCCTAACGGATCAGCTTCCGGATGAAGCCAGGTTGTAATTCTTGAAGATTGATATCCTTTCAAACCTTTTAAAAGCAAAAGCGGTATCATTAAAGCTCCTGCACCTAAAATAAGCTGCACAGAGCCACCTGCGCAAATATAAATTGCAACTGAAGTCGCAAGCAAAAGAAGCACCATACTCAAGTTTGGCTGTATAAATATCAGCGCAACCATAGCAAGTATAGGCACAAATGCGGCAAATATCTTAGTCTTATCCCATATATTTGCATCTCTGTAAAAAACTCCTGCTAAAATCATAACAACGGCCGGTTTTGCAAACTCTGACGGCTGCAAGCTCAAGGGGCCTATATTTATCCACCTCTGCGCGCCATTAACCGTAACTCCTACAAATTCTACAAGTCCCAGCATTATTATTACAAATATTGCAAAAGGGAAAGTATAAGACATTAATTTCTTATAATGAAAATTAGACAAAAACCTTAAGCCAATAATTCCTACGATAACACCAAATAATTGCTGGATAAGAAATCTAGCCGGATTAACCCCCATTTCTACACACTTTGGGGCACTTGCTGAAAATATTGACATAAGTCCGATTACAACAAGAAAAATTACAGCAATCAAAAGCGGTCTGTCTGACTGCATATTTTGAGGGCTCATTTTCCGACTTTCATCAATATTTCTATTTAGATAAGACATATTTTTTAAAGACATCTCCTCTATGTTCGTAGCTGTTAAACATATCAAAGCTTGCACAAGCCGGCGAAAGCAAGATTACATCCGGTTTTAAGCTGATTGCTTTATCAACTGCTTCCTCAAGCGTGTGTTCTTTTATTATATTACTAAAACCGTTTTTTAAAAGATTTTTTTCAAATCTTTCCGCAGCTTCTCCAATCAAAAGAACTGTTTTTATATGCTGATTTATAGACCTGCACATTTCGGTTAAATCTGTATTCTTATCTCTTCCTCCAAGAATAAGCGCAACATCCTGATTGTTAAAAGAGTTTATTGCGACAATTGAAGCTTCCGGATTTGTTGCTTTAGAATCATTATAAAAAGTAATGCCGTTCATTACGCGGACTTTTTCAAGCCTGTGTTCAGGAGCTTTAAAAGACATAATTCTCTCTTTTATATCTTCATTTTTCATCCCTAAAAGCTTTGCAATAATTATTCCGCACATAATGTTTTGGTAATTATGATGACCTACAAGCGGGCAGTCTTCAAGAGAAATTATTTTTTCACCCCTGTAAAAAATTGCCTCATCTTTTATTCCGCAGTCGTTTTCATCATCAAAGAATATAACATTTTTGCACTCCTTAGCAAACTCTTTTAATCTCTCATCACTTGAATTTAATACAGCAAATTCAGGCTCCTGCGGAGGCAGAAACAACTTTGCTTTAGCCTTAAAATAATTTTCCAAACCTCCATGCCAATCAATATGATCAGGGGTAAAATTTGTCCAGCAGGCAATTTTAGCCTTAAATTTCTCTGTCATTTCTGCCTGATATGAACTAACTTCACACACAAGGAAATCTTGTTTTTCTTCTGCAAGCGTACAAGGCGGAACTCCAATATTACCGCACACAGGCGCTGAAAACCGTTTCGATAAAATATGCGATACCAGAGAAGTTGTTGTTGTTTTTCCGTTTGTTCCGGTAATTGCTATAAACGGTGTTTTCGTATTCAGATATGCAAATTCAATCTCTGAAATTATCTTGATATTTTTTTCCCTAAGTTTCTGAATAATTTCAGATTTAGGAGGAATTCCGGGGCTCGTTATTGCAAAAGAAGCACCATTTATAAAATTATTGCTATGCCCCCCGCATTCAATCTCTGCTCCTTTAGCTTTAACTTCTTCTATCAGAGGCTTTAACTCTTCTCTAATCTCATCTGCCGGCTTAAATTCGGTTATATAAACATCAAACCCTTTATTCAAAGCAAGTTTTGCAGCCGCAAGCCCGCTTTTTGATAAACCTAAAACCAGAACCTTATTTTTCATACCAAACTCTCCACCACAATCAGTTTAATTTTATATTAAACAAGAGAGAAAATAAATAGAAAAGGTGCGTTTTTGTTACGCACCTTCAATCTTACATTTCTAAATTCATCTGCGAGAATTGAATAATCTTATTCTTTCCTCTATGTTTTGCATTATATAACGCATGTTCAGCGTACCTTATAACAGTATTTGCATCCTCATCAACATCCGGCATGCAGGGATAAGTAGAAATACCGCCTGATATTGTAACCTTATGTGCTTCTTCTTCCCCTGCCGGAATAAATTCCATTTTCTCGACTTCTCTTCTAAATCTTTCACCAAACAAGAAAGCATTTTCTTCGGAAGTATTTGGAAGCACAAGCAGAAACTCTTCATCGCCGTAACGGGTCAGGATATCTTCTTTTCTAATCATTGCGCTTAATTTATTAGCAATATTTCTCAAAAGAATATCGCCCCACTCATAACCGTACATATCATTTACGACCTTAAAGAAATCAATGTCAAACAATATGCAGGAAAGCTTTGTACCATATCTTCTTGAACGGGAAATTTCTTCCTCAAGACGTTCCTGCAGATATTTTCTGTTATGAAGTCCTGTTAAATCATCAGTAGTCGAAACTCTCTCAAGCTTGTCTTTGATAGCTTTTATTCTTAATAAAGCATTAACTCTGACAATCAATTCATCAGTATTTGAAGGGTCTTTAATAAAATCGAAACCTTCAGCTCTAACTGTAACATCTCTTCTTGTCGGTCCGAAGAATAAAATCGGACACGGAAATTTATTAGTCATCAATGCATCTTTAGCTAAATCTATATTCTCAACAATCATCAATGACGGGTTAATAACCGCATAGTCTTTCATCTGTTCAATCGCGACAACCCTTACTTCTGCCTCATCAATATCCATTAATGCAGCCTGCAGTTCAGGCATCGGTTTTGTTGAATAAATAACAATATTGCTCATAAATTCATCCTCTTATTTAAATTATTAAAAAGGGGTGAGTTAATCATCCCTCACCCTTTTTATAATACCTAAATTTTCCCCTCCATGCAAGGGGGCAAAATTATACAGTCGCCTTTGATTTTTCAAGGCAGTCAATCAGAGTAGAAGCTACAGTCTTTTGTTCTTCCAATGTCAGTTCAGGGAACATTGGAAGAGAAATAACCATCTCTGTATCTTTTTCAGTATTTGGTAATGTGCCTTTACCCCATCCAAGATGTGCATGAACTTTTTGTAAATGCAATGGAATAGGATAATAAAGCATTGCGCCTATTCCTGCTTCCTGTAACATTTTGTGGATATTATCCCTATTTGGAATTTTAACCGTGTACTGGTGGTATACGCAGTAAGTATTATCTAATTCCTTTGGTGTCTGGATATCAGAGCATCCGGCAAAGAGTTCATTATAAGTTTTAGCATGTTCTCTTCTTAATTTATTCCATTTGTCGATATAATTAAGTTTAACTCTCAAAATAGCTGCCTGAATTTCATCCAATCTTGAGTTAACCCCGATTTCATCGTGGTGATATCTGATTGCACCGCCGTGATTACGGAGAGCTACAATTCTGTCTCTAAGATTTTCGCTGTTTACGGTAATCAAACCACCGTCGCCCATTCCGCCTAAGTTCTTAGTCGGATAGAAGCTGTAGCATCCGATATCTCCGAAAGTACCGACTTTTTGGCCTTTGTATTCAGCACCGATTGCCTGACAGCAGTCCTCAATTACGTATAAATTATGGCGTTTAGCTATATCCATAATTGCATCCATATCGCAGGGCTGGCCGTATAAGTGAACCGGAATTATTGCTTTAGTCTTTGGTGTAATTCTTTTTTCAATTTCCTTAGGGTCAATATTGAATGTATCAGGGTCAATATCTGCAAAAACAGGAGTTGCTCCTACAATACCAATTGCTTCTGTTGTAGCAACAAAAGTGAAGGCTGTTGTAATAACTTCATCGCCTGCTCCTATATCTAAAGCTCTTAGAGCTAAATGAAGCGCGTCGGTTCCGGAGTTTAAGCTTACTGTATAATTGCATCCAATATATTTTGCAAGCTCAGCTTCCAAAGCCTTAACATTCGGCCCTAAAATGTAAGAGCCTGAACGCAATACTTCGCATACTGCTTTTTCAATCTCATTTCCGATTGTCGCATACTGTCTCTTTGAATCTAAAATTGGTATCATAAAAATCCTCCTATTCTTTCCTCTCTATAATAAAAGTTTAACACACAAACCATGAGCCTTTATATAATCTTAATTGATATTATAAAACCATAATATCTAATTAACCAACGCCCAAGATAAAGAACGCGAACTTAGCGCTTTTCTTCAAAAAGTAAGAAGTGCTCTGCACTTAGCGCCTGTTCCCACCCTTTTGAGTATTAGTGTCCAAATAAAAATCAAAGCTTGCACACTTCCTCGCCCTGCGGGAGCGGATTTGCGGACGGAGGGGTAAATGTATAGTCCGGCTAGCGAACAGACTGAACCTGCTAAGCCGTGAGGCTTAAAGGTGAAGCTCTGTGAGCGTGGAGCAAATCCAAGACAGAGGATAGAATTTCAATACGAAACGTTAGTTGAGTATTAGAAATTCTTGGTGAGGGGGCTTTAACATTATATAATTTCAAACAAATTGAGACATATACTTATATATGAGCTTCTCTTTTGAATTTTTCTTGGACACTTGTGCCTCATTAGGGAGGAGCGGAGTGAGTACTGATTAAGATCTATGAATTTAGAAAAAAAACAGGCTTACATATCAAAAAAAATCCCGATTTTATAAAAATCAGGATTTTTATACTCTCAAGCTATCTTATCCCAAGACAGAGCCTTAATTACTTCACGGCCTGTAATTTTACATGAATGCCGGATTCTGCATTAATAGTTACTGCATTTTGTACTGCCATAGCCCTGCGTTTTTTTGCCCCTCTTAATATAAACTCAACTCCGCTGAATGTGTTGTTTGTTGGGGTTGTTAATTTTTTCAACATATCCTATTGTCCTTTCCGATAAAATGTATTTTTCTTTTAGTAATATATTTATCGGCATTTTTTTGAAAAACTTTAGGATTTCAAAACGTTTTGTTACAATTATTTACATTCAAGTGCCATCTTGTAAACATCATTCTTATTTAAACCAAACAGAGAGGATAATATAACGGAAATTTCCTTATCTTTAAACCCCTTTGTTTTAAGTTCCCTTATTTTAGACTCAATATCAGCAAGCTCGGGGGTATTATCGGCATAAACCATACATATAATTTCACCTTTTATACCGTCTTTGAAATGCTCTATTATGTTAGAAATTTTATCAATTACAATTTCTTCAAAAAGTTTAGAAAGTTCTCTTCCAAGAGCTATGTTAACATCTCCCCGGGTTTGTTTAATTACATTCAGCGTTTTTAAAATTCTCTCCGGAGAGTCATAAAATACCATATTACAGCCGGCAAATTTTTGTACAACAGAAGCAATCTGCGCTTCACTTCTCGGAATAAACCCAACAAAACTAAATTCTTCTCCGCCTCTGGGAATTTGTGATAAAAAAGTTGTAATTGCGCTGGCACCCGGAAGGGATGTGACAGCATAACCCTGTTTTCTGACTGCTTCAACAATTATTCCCCCGGGATCGCAAATCATAGGGGTTCCGGCATCTGATACAAGTGCTATAGATTTCCCGGCTTCCAGTTCGCTTAGAAAAAAATCCACCCTCTCTCTTTCATTATATTTATGATAGGAAATACACTTTGTCCTTATATTATAATGGTTGAGGAGTTTCTGTGTTACTCTTGTATCCTCACAGGCTATAAAATCAACCTCTTTCAGAATTTCGACCGCTCTCAAAGTTATATCCTGAATATTTCCGATAGGAGTCGGCACTACATAAAACTGAAACTTTCTTGTCATCTAATTATCCCACTTGGTTTTATCCAGAAATGTTTTCACCGCATCAATAAGATTATCAGGAGTTTCTAAAGAAGGCTCTTTTCCCGTATCAATTTCTTGAGACCCTGCAAATCCGGCGCGGATTTTATTATAAAGACTCAAGAGAAGGTACAGAATAATTGAGGATATTGCAACCCCCGCCATTGCAAGCAAAAACTTTTTGGCAATTTTTCTTTTGCTTACCGGCTGTTTGTAAGTTATTGCTTCCTGCTCTTTAGCTGCACTACTGTTTGCTTTAATCTGCTCAAAAGTTTCCGTCTGGACTTCCTGATTAATCGTATTTGCAGAAAAGTCACTATTTATTGGCTCTTCTGCAAGTATTGGAGTACAGAGAGCCAATAATAGCATGAGTGTTAATAATTTATTCTTCAACATCCTTTTTTGCAGTCTTTCTTGTTCTTTTTTGTGAATTTCTATTTGGCCGGCGGGATCTTTTTACCGGCTTAGTATCCTCTGCCTGTTTTTTTTCTTTTACCCCATCATCAGTTTCCGGCTTAACATCATCGGTCTTGCTCTTATCAGCGTCTTCTGCAATAACCGGCGCGATTTCAGCTCCGTCATTTATAACCGTCTGCGCTAAGTTTTCCGCAGCAACATCAGATTTCTTAAGCTTTCTTCCCCGGCCGCGGGTTTTAACAGCTTTGGCCTTTTCTTCCTGAATTTCTTTTACTTCTTCCTGTGCAGTTACAGACGGATTTTCTGTCATTTCCAGCTTTTCTTCCTGAATAACAGGCTGTTCTTTAATTTCCTCTTTTTCAGGCTTATTATTGAACTTATTATTAAATTTCTTCTTACCGCCCATAGGAAGCTTAATCTTAGCGGCTTTTGCACGATACTCGCCTTCAGAAGTCGCTGATGCGAATTTCAAATCTTCCATTATATATCCGTTACCCTGACAGTGCGGACAGCGTTTTGCAAATATTTCGCTCAAAGCCTGTCCCTGACGGTGACGTGTCATCTCTACAAGTCCAAGATCTGAAAGCTGGCCGACCTGCGGTTTCGCCTTATCAGCTTCCATCGCCATTTCAAGCTCTTCCATCATTGTTAATTTATCAACGCGGGAAGTCATATCAATAAAGTCTATAATAATGAGTCCGCCGATATTTCTTAATGTTAGCTGCCGTGCAATTTCATGAACAGCTTCAATATTAGTCTTAAGAATAGTTTCATCTTGAGTTGCGGAATTTGTAAACTTACCGCTGTTAACGTCAATAACCGTTAATGCTTCCGTTGTCTGAATGAACAAATACCCGCCGGATGGCAGATTAACTTTCATCTGCAGAGCCGCTTTAATCTCTTTATGAATATCCATTGCAACTAAAAGCGGTTCAGAACCTTTATAAAGAGTTACATTAATATTCTTATTCATATGCCAGTTCTGGAGGATATTTTGAACTCTGTTTAGTGCAAAAGCAGTGTCTACAATAATTTCCTGTGTTTCTTCATTGCAGGCCTCTCTTATAACCCGATAGAGCAGATCCTGATCTCTGTATAAAAGGTTCGGCGGAGTAAGGCTTTCTGCTGATGTGATAATATTATTCCATTTTTCAAGAAGAATTTCTAAATCCTCCTGAATATCTGCTTCTGTCTGGCCTTCGGCTTCTGTTCTTACAATAATCCCGACACCTACGGGTTTTAGAAGATTAACGATTGATTTTAATCTGGCTCTTTCCTTTGCGGAAGTGATTTTTTTGCTGACATTAATTCCTGCCTCATTTGGCATAAGAACCAAAAATCTTCCGGGAAGCGAAATTTCTGTAGTAACCCGAGGCCCCTTGTGCCCTGTCGGTTCTTTTACAACCTGAACCACAAGTTTTTGTTTCGGTTTTAATTTATCCTGCAAAGCGCCTTTCCCTGAAACATCCTGTGCATGCAGAAAACCCATTTTATCAGAGCCTACATTTACAAACGCAGCCTCAATAGAGGGTAAAATATTTTC
>CALVEE010000186.1 GCA_944326495.1 Candidatus Gastranaerophilales bacterium
AAGTTCGCTGGGCGGTCCCTCTTCCTTTTCGGCGCCGCTGTGGAAGTGCGGTATCACCTTGTCGAGCACCGCAAGCACTATGCCGCCGATCAGCATGCCTATCGCCGCCGGCGCGAACGACCACTTACCCCAGCTCGACGCGCCGTCGAGCGACGGGATCAAAAGCGACCATATCGACGCCGCCAGCATCACGCCTGCGGCAAAGCCGAGAAAGACCGCGTTCACCTTTTCGGGGATCTTGTCCTTGAACAAAAAGACGCACGACGACCCGAGTGACGTCGCCGCGAAAATGATGAGAAAACCCACAATCGTCATAGCAGTATCGCTCATATGCTCACCTACTCTTGTTATCGTATGATAACATAATACAGCAAAGTCGATTTGTCAAGAAATAGTGACCTTATTTTTGAAAAAAGTTGCGCTTAGGCAACAAAACGAAAAACCCGAGTTAAAATTCCGTTGTCGCCGTCATTGCGTGCGGCCGCCCCGAGATCTGCCCCTGCGGCGAACGCTTTTTAACAAATCTTTCCTCGTGCGATCAAACGATCTCAAACTTCGCAAAAAATGAGAGAGCCTTGCGGCTCTCTCGAATACGGAAAACTCAGTATGTCATCAATCAGGATTTCACCAGAGGTAATCTCTTCTAATCCGGCAATCAATCTTAAAATAGTTGATTTCCCGCACCCTGAAGAGCCTACAAGAACAACAAATTCTTTATCACTGATTTCAAGATTTATATTATCTATAACATTTTTTTTACCGTCATAGCTCTTCACAAGATTTTTTAAAATAACACCGCTCATCCCTTTGCACCCCAAAAAATCAATTCGACGGAATAATAATATTAAAACTTGTATTCTTCAAAATTTTAGATTCAACCCAGACAATTCCGTTTAAAGCCTGAACCATATTTTTAACACTAGCTAAAACTATAGCTCTCAACACATTCTTTCTATTTGACGACTCTACAATTTTATACGGGTCAAACATACATTCCAAATCATTTTCAGAAAGCAAAAGCGCACTGCTGGAAAGTGATATCATTACATATTGCGCGGGGGTAAGCCCCTTTGAAGAAATTAATTCTTCATCAGGATTTGATATATTAATAACAATTTCGCCCATATCTACCGACTTAAGGATAACTTCTAAAATATCCTGTAATATATTTTTTAAAATTTCCTCATCAGAAGATATTGTCTTTTTTAAATCCGCTTCTTGCCTTATACTAATTCTGACATCTTTTCCTTTATACAGCTGTTCATTATAACGAACAACGGAATTTACAAGTCCTAATATGTCAAAAGTTTTGCATTCAGCCTCTTTAAGCGATGCTTCTGTCTGCGATAATTCAAGAAGCTTGGCAATAAAATACATCAAATCGGAAGAATTTTTGTTAATAATTCTAATATACTTTTCCTGCTGCTCGGACATCTTTCCGCCTAATCCGTCTGCCATAGCTAGAGAAAAGCCGACAATAGATTGTATTGGTGATTTTAAATCATTTGCGAGTTTTAACAGAAATTTATTTTTTTCCCGGTTTACATTATTAATCTCCTCATCATCAGTCGTGTTTAAAGCCGGAAGCTGGACTGCATCGCGAAAATCAAGCACAAATCCTTCATCAATCTCTTTAACTGTCATATCAAAATATATTTCTTTACCGATAAACTTTGTAATAACAGGTTTATGAAGAATAACAGAATTTGAAATTAAATTCATTGGATTTTCAATAAAATCAGAAATATTAGATGTTAAAAGATGCATCTTTGAGGTTTCAAAAATTTCCGCAGCTACATCATTAACCCATTGTATTTTACCGTCTTTCCCGCACAAAACAAGAGCGTCCGGAAGAGCTTTTTCTACATCAATAGAACTGGTTTTAAATAATATCTTTCTTATATCCATAAATCACCTTATGCCTCTTATTCTATCACAAAATTATACTATTAAAAAAAGATTAAAATTATTAAGTTTTGTAATTTTTTGTATTAAGATTAAAGTATAAAGAAATATAAGAAGGATAAGCTATGAAATATAAAGACTATTATGAAATACTTGGCGTAAGCCGTGATGCTGATACAGCAGCAATAAAATCAGCATACAGAAAACTTGCTAGAAAATATCACCCTGATGTTAATAAAACAAAAGAGGCAGAAGAAAAATTTAAAGATATAAATGAGGCATACGAGGTTTTGTCAGATAAGGCAAAGCGCCAAAGATATGACAGTTTAGGCTCAAACTGGCAGGGCGGTGCTGATTATACTCCGCCTCCGGGGTTTGAGAATTTCAGTTTCAACTTTAATCAAGGCGGCGGTCAAAGCTTTGATTTTGGCAGTTCAGGATTTTCAGATTTCTTCAGTTCATTATTTGGCGACATGATGGGCGGCGGAATGTCATCCGGAAGGGCATCAAGCCAGAATTTTGGAGGATTTGATTTCGGACAGGGAGCAGGCACATCCCGCCAGAGAAGAACAGCCCAAACAAAAACAGAAAATCTTGATGTAACAAAGAATTTGAATGTTACAGCAAAAGAGATTTTTGATGGAAAACCAATCTCTGTAACATTTACAGAAGTTGAAAAATGCGGCTTCTGTAATGGTAACGGTTTCTGCTCTCATTGCGGCGGAACAGGAATTGTTTCTACACCTAGAACTGTAAAAGTAAAACTTCCTAAAGGTGTTACTGAAGGGAAAAAAGTCCGTCTTAAAGGTGAAGGGAAATCTGACGCTTACGGTAACAAAGGCGATTTATACCTTGTTGTTCATTTTAAAGACAGTGAGTATGAATTTGACGGCGATAATTTGATTAAGGAAGTAGAAATTACTCCCCCCGAAGCAGTTCTCGGATGTTCTAAAGATATTGAGACTTTGCATGGAAAAATTAATATCAAAATCCCCGCAGGAGTATCCAGCGGACAATCATTAAGATTAAAACAAATGGGGCTTCCAAAAACAAACGGATACGGAGATTTGAAGGCCAGAATAAAAATAGTTATTTCTAAAAATTTGTCTGCGGAAGTTAAAGATTTGTATAAGAAAATTCAACAACTGCAGAATAAATAGCAGGTGTTCACAGACTTGCTTTGACGGTAGAGCAGATTTCAACAATCAGCACCCACCCCAATCCTTTCTTTTGATCATTATTGTCCAAATTAAAACAGAAAGTACTATTCCCTCTCCTTACAGGAGAGGAGCAGCCGTGTTTGAGGCTGTGCCGAAAACTACGGATGCGGTGAGGGGGCAACATGTAGGGGCAAATAAAAAATTATAAAGTGAATTTTAAAAAAGCAGTTTGTTTGGATAATATAATTATAAGTTTATTTGTTGGGTTTCACCCAGCCACGCCTCATTAATAGAGATAACGTCCGTTCAAAAAGCGGTCATATCAGTTGTGTAAGTATAACCTGCAAATGCAACACTTCTTCGCCCTACGCACTAGTGTCCAAGAAAAATTTTAGAGGTTCACCCCCAGCCAAATATCAGTTAGAACCCCTCCCCGAAATCAAAGATTTCGACCCTCCCACAGGGGGCGGGTAGGCTCCACGCCTGGTG
>CALVEE010000187.1 GCA_944326495.1 Candidatus Gastranaerophilales bacterium
TTTCTGCAGTTAATATCGAATCAGAAGAGCAAAAGCTCGCTCTTGTCTCTTCTGACGGAAAATTAGCACGTCTTTTAAACTAGTGCTTCTTTTCGCAAAGGCTTGGAATTCCGATTAATGCCAGATAAAATACGACCCCGAATAATACTAAATTTAAGATTTCCATAACAATCTCCTTTCTTAACTAATTGTGCCCTATACTTTCTTAATTCCACATTTTTCAAATTAGTAACGCTTTTTTTGAAAAATTGTTACAAAAATTTACATAAGTTTGTTTACATTGATATCCGTTTGAGTGTAAAATTATATAAGGAGGCTTTATAAGTTTGAGTAAAGGCTACGAAAGTTTTAATAATTCAGAAACATCTTTCAGAAAATCCACACTAATTCAAGAACGTATAGGACTGGTTTCAACCCACATGTATAAGCAGTTTTTGGACTACCAGCACGCAACATTGAATACTGCGGAAATTTTCGTTGAAATGATTGATAATTTGAAAGCTATATCTGATTCTTTAAAACAATCCTTTTCTTCAAGGGGGATTACAACGCAGAATATATATGTGGATTATGACAAAGATAAAACTGTAGCAGTTATTAATATCCTCTGGCATACAATAAGCTTTACAACGCGCTGTAACTATGAACCGCAGGCTTTATTCAGAGACAGCGCTCCGCCTATGTTTTCCGGACGTATTATGGCAATAAACGGAAATTATAACGAGCTTATGGAAGGTATTGCCTCAAGAAAAGAGATGATGGAAATACTTCTGGATAAAGAAGTAGCGTCGCTTTATGTTCCGGCTGATAAAACACAGAACTCTATATTCAAAATAAGACACCTTTCTAACAGAGAATTTTTCCTCAATAATACGGACTCCTCGCGGGAATTTGTCCTGAAAGTAATTGAGACAATCTGCGGAGGCGGATTGTATCACGAGGAAGGCTCCAGAAAAAGTTTTAACATATAGAAATATTTACTTGATTTCGAGGTTATTTTGTGATTATTATTAATATGTACAGGTAAAATCCTCTAAAAACCTGTATAAAGCGGCTAGGGGTACATGTTTCAAGTTCATATACTCCATCTACGTTATAAAACTGAAAAGAAGGAATAGAAAATGTTAAAAATCAGATTGAAAAGATTAGGTGCTAAAAAATCACCATCATTCAGAATAATTGTTATTAATTCTACAACAAAAAGAGAAGGCAGACCGGTAGAAGAATTAGGCTGGTATAACCCTAAAACTAAGGAAATGAAGCTTAATAAAGAGTCTGCAGTGTCCTGGATTTCAAAAGGAGCACAACCTACTGAAACAGTTAAATACCTTATTACTAATTGTAACGAGGACGGTACTTTAAACTATAAGAAAAAAGAAGTTGTAAAATTATCTAAAAAAGCACAGGCTAAAAAGGCTGAAGAAGAAGCAAGAAAAGCAGAAGAAGCTGCAAAGGCTGCTGAAACCGAAGCTGCTCCGGCTGAAGAAGTATCTGCAGAAGCTTAATATAGATTATAATTATAAAAAAGAGTCTGATAAATATCAGACTCTTTTTATTATTTACCCCCATTTTCTATGCTTTCAGTATGACAATAAAATTTGCAGCAATAGTAAGTCAGGCACTGCCTGACTATAAGTTATTGTCAAGAATGTATGCAAAGCTGACAAAACTCCTGACGGATTTGCCCCCTTACCCAAAATTTCTAATACTCAACTGACGTTTCGTATTGAAATTCTATCCGCTGTCTTGAATTTGCTCCACGCAGGGGAAGGAAGTGTGCAAGCCTCGATTCTATTTGATAAAGTTGGTTGGACATACTTGCTAAACCCTCTCCTTACGGGAGAGGAGCAGCCGTGTTTGAGGCTTTGCCGAAAACTACGGATGCGGTGAGGGGGCTGACCCGTTAGGGGTTTTATCAGTTGGGCATACCTTCTCAACAATAACTTTAATCAGCACCCACCCCAACCCTCCCTCAAAAGGGAGGGAGCAGGCGCCAAGTGCGAAGCATTCCTTCCCTGTTGAGGGAGCAGATCTGCAGACGGAGGAGTAAATGTGAGAGGATAAATGAAATATGGTAAATTATAATCTTTTATTTGTTCTTACAGACTGCCCCCTCACCGCATCCGTAGTTTACAGCTACTTTACTGAATAAACTAATCCTCACCAGACTTCTTTTAGAGCTGTGCAGAGCGCGAGACACGGGCATCAATTTTAGAATAATTAGCGGGTTTCCCCCGAAAGATTGTGCTGCAAATTATCATACATACTCCTTACAAAAACAACTGCTTCGCTTGTTGTTGTAATATCGCCGTTTAACTGTGCTTCTTTCAGCGATGTTATTATTTCTCCTAAAACAGGTGATTGATTGATTTTTAGAATATCCATAATCTCATTCCCGTCAAGCAGCTTGGGAAGCGGTTTCAGTGTATCTTTTTTTTCAAGATAAAAGTTCAATAATTTATTGAGTCCGTTTATATTGTTTTGAACCATTTCTTCTGATACTGCCTGCCCTCTTGCTGAAAGCCGGTCGGCTTTCGCTAAAATTATATTATCAATTACGTTATTTTCCATTTTTCTTATATAGCGCATCATTGTTTTATCGTTCAAATCAGGTGACGAGATTACGCTTGAGGGATAAATATGGTTTTTTATCAAGCAGGAAATGTATTCTATCTGCTTTTTGGAAAATTTTAAGTTTTTAAGTATCGGAATAACCATTTTTGAGCCGAGATCATCGTGTTTGATAAATCTGTGGCGCGCATTACAATTGAGACATTCCGTCTTGTTATATAAACATTCTTCTTTCCTGCATTTGCCGTTTTCTAAAGTCCAGGTTGAAAATTTCCCGATATCGTGTAAAAATCCTGCGAGTTTCAGGTGGTTAATCCTCGGAAAGCCGCCAAAGTCTGTTGAATTAAGATGGGTCTTTATAAATCCGTCCGACTCTTCATAAATTAATTCAATTTGTCTTACGGATTCAATCACATGATGCAATAAATCCAGGTGGTGATGTGTGTTTGGCGGCACTTTTTTAACATCAATTATGCAGGGAAAAATCTTTTCCAGAAGCCCGGCTTCATCCATTTTTAAAAGAGCTTTATCCGTAAATTTACCCCCGAAGAGTTTCATAATCTCATAGCTTATCCGCTCGGGTGACGGATTTAAGGCGAGAGGTAAATATTTTTTTATTGCACACTGAAGCTCACCACTCATTTCAAAACCGGTGAGCGCATAAAATCTGAAAGCCCTTAGAATTCTAAGCGGGTCATCTTTAAAGTTTTCCTCTTTTATATGACGTAAAATTCCGTTATTTAAATCCTCTCTTCCGCCTGTCACATCTATAAATTTGTTTTCAGCTAAATCATATGCAATCGCATTAATTGTAAAATCGCGCCTTTTTAAATCTTCTTCTATATTTGCACCTTGAAGCTCCGAGATATCAAGATAGTTGACCTTATCCTTTAATACGACGCGGTAAATTTTGTTTTCGCTGTCAAGTGTTATAAGAGTAGCATCAAACTTAGAGGCAGTCTTTTTTGCAAAATCTTCCGCCCCTTTAATTGCAATATCACGGTCGTAAGTGGTTTTTCCCATAAGAAAATCTCTTATACTGCCGCCTACAAGATAGCCTTCATTAATATTTTTAATAACAAAATCATCCCTGATATTCATAAATAATATCTCCCAGAGCCGTAATTACCGCTGTATCAGCTTTTAGTATTAAATCCCCTAGCGTAATCAGAGGCAAATTTTTTTCTTTGAAATAATCAAACTCACGCTCTGAAAATCCGCCTTCCGGCCCTATAATTACAAGAACTTTTTCCCCTTTTTGAATAGGATTTTCACTTAAATAAGTTTTCAAACTCTTTTCAGTAGAGCGTTCAGCAAAAACAATAATTTTATCAAAATGATTTTTTAAAATCTCCTCAAAGCTCATAGGTTCATAGCAAGCCGGAATTTTAGCTCTTTCACACTGCTTAGAAGCCTCATACATAACTTTCTGCCACTTTTCCCGTTTATTTACCTTTAAAGCACAATTGTCGGTAAATACCGGATAAACCGCTCTTACTCCAAGCTCTGCAGCTTTTTCCATAATTGTAAGCTGTGAGTCGCTCCTCAGGGGACTTTGCGCAAGATATAAATCAAAATCCAAATCTCTTTTTGAGGGGTAAGAGTTTTCTATTCTGCATATAATTTCTTTAGAGTTTATTTCGGTAATAACAGTTTCATACTGAATTTGATTATCATCAATAAGCAAAAGTTTTTCGCCAGTCCTCGCCCTGAGCGAGCGCGCTATATGGCGGTAATTATCAGTATCTTTTATTGTAATCAGAGGCGGCTCTATTGTGTTCGGATTGTTTTCCTTGTCTAGTCCGCCGATAAAAAAATGCGGCATTTTGGGTTCCCTACTCTATTGCAAACTTTCAATTATTCTTAAATATTCTTTTTGTGACTCTAAAACCATTTCTGATATAAAGTTTATAAATGGTTCATATTTTTTACGGTTAGTTTCCTGTAATGCTCTTATGTAATCCGCCCGAGCAATCGGCGGGATTATTGTAATATTATATCCGGACTGTAATAATGCTAAATTCATTAATAACCTGGCAACACGCCCGTTACCGTCAATAAAAGGATGTATATTTACGAATAATGCGTGTACCATAGCAGCATATTCAACAGGATGTGAGGATTGTTTTATTTGATGCAATTCAACTATAAATTCCTGCATTTTTTGATTTATTTCATCCGGCTTAGGAAAACTCACATCCGCACCGGTCACGATTACTGACTTTTGTCTGTATATACCAGCATTCTCTATATCAATTTTTGTATAGAAAATTTTGTGTAAACATTTTATATCATCTTCTGTAATACAATTTGACTCCGCAAGTTCAAGCAATTTATTATACGCTTCAGAGTGTCCTAGTGTTTCAAGATGATCCCGCATAGGCTTACCGTTAATTGTAAGTCCGTCCTCAATAACCACCTTTGTTTCTGCTAAATCCAGAATATTTCCCTCTAAAGCATTTGAAGAGTAAGTAAGCCCGATTTTATAATATTCCCGGATTTGTTTTAATATATCTAATCCCAACGGCCTAAAACTATCTATTTGGGACTTTAATTTATCTGTTTCACTAATCCGGTTTTTGTGCATAACATTTTCCCCGTGACTATTATATCATAAAACACACTGAATAACACTTGTTTATCACAATGAAGTCCTGCAAGAGGTTTCTTTGTAGTCAGTTTTGAATTTTTGGATAAGCGTCGTAAGCATTATTGTACATAAAATTATAGCAGATACCCCTAAACTATACCAGAAGCCTAAAAGATTTAATTTCAAATGCAAGGCAAAATAACAGCCAAGAGGAATTGATACAAACCAGTATGCGATAAGATTTGATATCATAACTATACTCGTCTGTTTAATTCCCTTAAATACTCCTGCAAGAGCAACCTGAAGCCCGTCAAATATCTGGAAGAAACATAGTACATAAGCGACCGGAATACAAACTTTAATTAATTCCGCATCACTAGTAAATAATCTTACAAGAAATTCCGGAATAAGCCCGACTACAATCGCAGAACAGGTCATAAACGCAACGCATAATCCAATACCGGTGTAAGCATATGTTTTTAATGATTTATAATACCTTGCGCCGTTTGCAAAGCCTACTTTTACGGCAGTCGCATTTGATATAGCAAGCGGAACCATAAAAGATACACTTGTTAAAGTACATACGATATTTTGAGCTGCTGCATAAATTCCCCCGACACGTCCCATAATAACCGTTATAGCATTAAATCCTATGAATTCTATCATAACGGCAAGTGATGCCGGAGTGCCGACTTTTACTAAATCTTTATAATAATTTTTGTCTTTGTGATGCTTAATATTTACTTTTCTGAAACAATAGAAAAACAGAACCAAACCCATTAAATATCTTGTAATCAAACTTGCAACAGCAAGCCCGCCTGCACTCATCTCCGGAATAGG
>CALVEE010000188.1 GCA_944326495.1 Candidatus Gastranaerophilales bacterium
AGTGCTGAATTAGAAGAAGTAAATGCTTATATGGAATCACTTCAATCTATGCTTTCAAGCAATATTCAAGAAGATTTTGACTACAGCTTGAGCTAATAAATTAAGCAAAAAGCCATATTCCTAATAAAGCAAATACAATTAAAGCTATATTATAGTGAAGAAAAGTAGGAATACAGGTATCAAAAATATGGTTATGCTGTCCGTCAGCGTTTAAGCCGGAAGTCGGGCCTAAAGTTGTATCGGAAGCTGGAGAGCCGGCATCACCGAGAGCAGCAGCAGCAGCTAATAGAATAACCATCTGCGGAGTATTAAATCCCATATGGACACAAACCGGAATAAATAGTACTGCAAGAATAGGAATTGTTCCGAAAGAAGTTCCGATACCTATTGTTATAAACAGACCCAGCAAAAGGATTACAAGTGAAGTAATCATAATGCTTTCCGGCATAAAAGATATCACAGAGGAAATTAAAGAATTGATAGCACCCGACTCTTTAAGGACTGATGCAAACCCTGCTGCAACAAGCATTACAAAAGCTACGTATCCCATAAGATAAATACCTTCATTCATCATATGATCCATTTTATCCTGCGGAATTACACGGCAGGAAAAGATTATTCCCAGACCAACAAGCGCGCCTAAAGGCAGAGATTGGGTCAATAACTGAACTATAAAAGTTACAAGAGCTGCAAGCATAACAATCCAGTGTTTCGGCAAAAATTTTACCTCTTTTTCTGCACTCATATTTGCAATAGGTTTATCTTCGTATATACGCGGTTTTCTGTAGCTTATAAATACTGCTATAAGTAGACCTGCTACCATACCTAAACCCAGTATTAAATTATACTTCCATATGTCGTTTCTCATAACATAAACGCCGTTTTGTATCATATTATCCGCAATCAGGTTTTGGAAAATTAAACCGAAACCTGCCGGAATTGCAATATATGGCATCTTCAATCCGAAAGCCAGAACACAGGCAACAGC
Source organism: Candidatus Gastranaerophilales bacterium (assembly GCA_944326495.1). Classification (GTDB taxonomy): domain Bacteria; phylum Cyanobacteriota; class Vampirovibrionia; order Gastranaerophilales; family Gastranaerophilaceae; genus CAG-196. The sequence continues at coordinate 989 of CALVEE010000188.1, forward strand.
CCTTCTGTCAATTTTTAATTTATTCATTATTCCCAGCAAGGGCGGAATAATAATCGGAATAAAAGCTATATGAATAGGAATAATATTCTGCGAAGCCATAGCAATTAAGGTCAAAATCAGGAGTAAAATCATTTTCCTTCCTGCAACCGCTTTAGTAATCTTAGAGGATACTACGTCCGTAAAACCTGAATGAGCCATTGTAGCGGCAAATGCGCCAAGTAAAATATAACTCAATGCAGTTTCTGAATTATCACCCATACCGGAGATAAAAATATGCATAACATCTTTTATCCCGAGCCCTGCTATCAGGCCGCCCGTAATAGTAGAAACAATAATCGCCAGAAGAACATTAACCTTCTTTAAGCACAAAATACAGAGCAAAACTACAGATATAAGAGCCGGATTTTGACATAAGTGTATAAGCGAGCTCATTTAATTACTTTACTTCCTCTTCCTGCAAAAGATTTATTATCTCCAGCGCAACCTCTTTTTGTACTTCAAGCGGGAGACATTTCAAATACTCAAAAGCCTCTGCAATTTTTTGATCCGTATCATACCAGCGCCTAAGTACATACGTAAATGCATCTGTTAAAATATTATCAGCGAGGTCAATACCATTCTCTTTAGATTTATTAACGATTAAATCTGCACATTTATACTGCGTCATTATATTTGCATTACGCATCAAACTTACGGCTAAACTTACTGTCGGGTCTACATCATACCAGCGCTTATACATATACCTTTTCCTCTTTATTTCTATAGTATATTTTTTAATCTATTTTGTCAATTGAGAAATAATAAAATCCTTCTTATTTTTATCGTTTATCGAAAACAATAGTGTTTTATCTTTAGAAGTTTCTCCTTTTACAATCACTATACATGATTTAGGCAGTCTGAGAAGTTTTGATAAATATTCAACAAGAGCCTTATTAGCTTTATTTTCTACAGGCTGTGCCGTAACCTTAACTTTTATGAAATCTTCTTCTATTATAAGTTCATTTTTAGAAGAATTGGGAACTATCTTTATTTTTACCAGAAGGCCGTCTTGAACTTCTTTTATCATACTTTTTGAAATACCATTACATATTCATGCTTAAAGATATAAAAACCGCCTGCTAATGCTCTGTAGCGCCATAAATTTGCAGTCTTGCCCTTAGCTCGTTCATTACCCTGCATATCTTTTATAATAATAGCTTTAGTAATAAATCCAAGCTTATTCATTCTTGCCATACATTCAAATCCGAGCGGAATATGCTGTGAATTAGCATACTTATCTCCGATTATAAGACAGGCAAAGCGGCCTTTTTCCAACAAATCATATCCGTTTTTAGCAACTTTTTCAAATAAATCATAAAATTCTTCTGTTGTTGCGCAGTTAGATAAATCCTCTTTCTTATCCGAGAATTTAATAATATCATCATAAGGCGGATGCAGCATTAAAAGCTGGGCTTGTTTTCTTCCCATGATATCGAGCCTTGCCTGAATTTTTTCTTTTGCAAGCTCGCTTGCAGAATCCGCACATATAATATTAACATCTGTTACAAGTTGTTTTGGCGTAAATTTTTCAGAGACACTCTCTGCTAAATCCTCTTTTAATTCAACACCGATACAGCGTCTGTTCATATTTACAGCCTCAATACCAGATGTACCGGAGCCAAAAAATAAATCCAAAACAATATCGTGTTTCTTTGTAAATCTTTCATAAATCTGCTGGGCAATCTGCGGAATATAATTCCCGTGATATTCATTAGAATGCCCGCCTTCTTTTAAACGAGCCGGGAATTCCCACAATGTATCTGTTTTTACATGTTCATAATCCCGCCACTGCTTTAAATTTATGTCGCTGTATGCTGTAGTTTTTACCGCATTTTCTTTAACAACCCTTAATCCGGCTCCCTTAGCCTTCTTCTCTTTTAAATTCGATTTAGCCATATCTCTCCCCATTAACAATTTAAGTTTAAAATATTTGTTCAAATTTGTAATCAAACAAATAGAGGAGTTTGGAAAACCCTGCCCAAACTATTGAGCAGGGTTAAAAATTAAGCTACTTATTCATTTGCTGTAATCTGTCGCAAGCATCGCAAGGCTGCGGCTGTGTAACTTGTTTTTGGCATGGATCACACGGTGCAGGCTTTTTTGCACAAGGATCACATTGAATAGGCTGTTTTTTAGCACACGGATCGCACGGTGCTGCAGCGCCTGTTTCACAAGGGTCGCACTTTTTCTGTTTCTTGCAGGAACAATCGGGCTTTTTCTTTTCACATTTCGGACAATGTCCCCAATAAGCAGGATTTAAGCTTGACCAGTCAAAAGCATTGGCACTTTGTGTCCCTATTACTGATACGATACCTAAAACAGCTAATACAGATAATGTTTTTTTCATCTCGTACTCCTTTTTTTTAATTAACGAACTGTATCTTCAATACATTTCTATTGTAAAAAAGTGTACGGTAATTACCATAGCCCGCACGGAGAAAATATTTATAACCGGAAGGCTAATTCCTTGTCTTATCTATTAACTTATTCTCATTATTCCATTTAAAAGCAGAGCGGATTTCAGAGCCGACTTTTTCTATCAGATGCCCTTGAGATGCTGCCCTTAACGCTTTAAAATTAGGTGCCCCTGACGCCATCTCTGCCATAAATTCCTTCGCATATTTTCCACTCTGAATATCTGATAAAATCTTTTTCATTTCGTTTTTAACATCAGAATTAATTAATTTTCCGCCCCTTGTTAAATCGCCGTACTCTGCGTTATTTGAAACAGAATAGTGCATATCCTCTATTCCGCCTTGATAAATTAAATCAACAATCAGTTTAAGTTCATGGCATACTTCAAAATATGCCATATACGGAGAATATCCGGCTTCCACAAGAGTATCAAAAGCCGCTTTTATTAAAGCAGAACACCCGCCGCATAAAACAGCCTGCTCTCCAAATAAATCAGTTTCGGTTTCTTCCCTGAAAGTTGTTTCTAAGATTCCGGTTCTTCCGGATCCGATAGCAGAAGCATAAGAAAGAGCAATCTCTTTTGAATTACCGCTATAATCCTGATAAACAGCTATTAGAGACGGAACCCCGCGGCCTGCTTTATACTCGCTTCTTACTGTATGCCCAGGAGCTTTTGGAGCAACCATAATGACATTTATATCCTTAGGCGGTTTAATAAATCCATAGTGGATATTAAACCCGTGAGCAAACATCAAATACTGACCGGCTCTCAAATTCGGCTCAATTTCTTCTTTATAAACTTTTGCCTGAATTTCATCAGGAATAAGAATTTGAATAACATCAGCTTCTTTCACCGCATCCGCAATCGGCATTGTCGTTAGTCCGTAATCTTTCGCCTTTATATCAGATGCTCCCCCCTGCCTTAAGCCAAAAATTACATCACAGCCGGAATCTTTAAGATTCAGCCCCTGACCGTAACCTTGCGAGCCAAAACCAATTACTGCAATCTTTTTATTTTTTATTAAATCCCGGTTTATATCTTTATCCAGATAAATTTGTAAGTTTTCCATATTACCTCCAAATATTAGCGGGCGAAGCTTTGCTTCGCCCGCTCTCTATTTATTTTATATTACTCTTCTGTTCCAATAATAGAAGTCTGCTCACCTGCTGACATATCTTCAATAGTACAGCCGCCGGATGGAGTAGTATCTTCATCATCCTTATCTGTATTAACAATTTTATTTACTGAAACAACTGTATCATTATCAACAAGGTTTTGAGCCCTTACACCCGTTGCCGGTCTGCCCTGACAAGAGATATCACCGGCTTTAATCCTTGTTACAATACCGTTTGCAGTAACAAGCATAATCTCATCGCTTTCTTCAACAATAGTTAATGCAACAAGTCTTGACATATTAGACTTAAATTTGGTTGCTATCAAACCGATACCGCCTCTGTTTTGTGTACGGAATTCAGAGAGTTTTGTGCGTTTCCCGAAACCGTCTGAGGTTACAACAAGCAGATCTGCATCATAATTTCTCGGTACAATATCGCATCCGATAATTGTATCAGCAGCACGGAGTTTCATAGATGTAACACCCCTTGCGCTTCTGCCTAGCGGTCTTAAATCTTCAATCGGGAATCTTATTGCCATACCGCAGGATGTACCGATTATAATTTCGTCATTCGGATTTGCAAGTTTAACCCAGTTGAGTTTGTCGCCTTCTTCCAGTGAAATTGCAATAATACCGCTTCTTCTGATACTTGCAAAGTTATCCAGCTCAATACGTTTGATATAACCTTTTTGAGTCAGCATGATAAGGTTCAAATCATGAGAGAAATTGCTTACCGGAACAACAGCTGTAATAGTCTCGCCTTGCTCTATCGGAAGAACATTCACAATAGGAAGTCCCTTGGATTGTCTGCCGCCTTCAGGGAAATCGTATACATTCAAACTGTATACAATACCTTTAGATGAGAAGAACAATACTTTATCATGCATCATTGCAGTAAAGAAATGTTGTATATCATCGTCATCCTTGGTTTTCATGCCTGCTTTACCGCGTGTTGCACGGTTCTGGCGTTCAAAAGTATCAAGAGAAATTCTCTTTAAATATCCCTGATGGGTAATAAATACAGCCATCGGAGTATTCGGAGTCAAATCCTCTATTGTAACTTCGCCCTGCTCAGGAACGATTTGAGTTTTTCTGTCATCCCCATACTTTTCTTTATCTTCTAAAAGCTCTGCCTTAATAATATCAAGAACTTTTTGTCTGTCTGCCAGAATTCCCTCATATTCTTCAATCTTTTTAAGCAGTTCATCATATTCATTTTTGATTTTGTCCTGCTCTAATCCTGTCAATCTTCTTAACTGCATTTCAAGAATTGCATTAGCCTGATCAACATCAAGCCCGAATCTGCTCATCAAGCCGACTCTTGCATCGTCAGTAGTTTTGGATTTCTTAATTAGTTCAATAACTTCATCTAAAGAACCTAAAGCAATCAATAAACCTGCTAAAATATGTGCTCTGATTTTAGCTTTCTTTAAGAAATAAATGGTTCTTCTTGTAACAATTTCAACCCTATGCTCAACAAATTCGTTTAACACTTCATAAAGGTTAAGCAGCCTTGGCTGTTTGCCGCACAATGTAACCATGTTTACGCCGAAAGTCGTTGCAAGCTGTGTATATTTAAACAGATTATTTTTAACAACTTCCGGCTTAGCATCGCGCTTAAGCTCGATTACAATACGCATCCCTTCTCTGTCAGATTCGTCTCTCAAATCTGAAATACCGTTTATTCTCTGTTCTTTAACCAAATCTGCAATTTTCTCTATTAACTGTGCTTTATTAACCTGATAAGGAATTTCAGTAACAATGATTGCAGTTCTGGTCTGTCTGCCTGCTCCGCCCGGAATTTCTTCAATCGTAGCAACAGCAGACATTTTAATAGAGCCTCTACCTGTCTCATAAGCCTGTCTTATATCATTTAAGCCGACAATGGTTGCAGCAGTCGGGAAATCAGGGCCTTTAATATGTTCCATCAAACCTTCAACGGTAATCTGCGGATTATCAATTAACGCGATTGTTCCGTCTACGACTTCTCTTAAGTTATGAGGCGGAATATTGGTTGCCATACCTACAGCAATACCGGATACACCGTTTAATAAAAGCATTGGGAGTCTTACCGGTAAAACGGAAGGTTCCTCTAAAGAACCGTCAAAGTTCGGTCCGAAGTCAACAGTTTCACAATCAATATCAGCAAGCATAGAAGTAGTAATTTTGTGCATCCTTGCCTCTGTATAACGCATTGCAGCAGCGCTGTCACCGTCAACTGACCCGAAATTACCATGCCCGTCAACTACAAGATATCTCGTATTAAAGTCCTGTGCAAGACGCACAAGAGCTTCATACACAGAGCTATCACCGTGCGGGTGATATTTACCGAGAACTTCACCGACAATACGTGCACATTTCTTAAATGGCTTATCAGGTGTCATTCCTAACTCGTTCATTGCATACAAAATACGTCTGTGAACAGGCTTTAATCCGTCTCTTACATCCGGAAGGGCACGCCCTACGATTACACTCATTGCATAATCTATATAGCACTTTTTCATCTCTTCTCTAATATTAACCGGAACTATTTTACCGTCTGAAAACATATTCTGCTGTGCCAAAATCTTTCTCCTCTATCCCACTATAACTATTTACATGCTAGCACAAAAAAGCTTTGTGTAAAGCAAGATATTATTTAAAAATATTTTATATATATTCCTTAAATCCTTATGTAATAAGCTTTTAAAGAGTGTAACATTTTTGTAAAATCAGGCAATTTTTTAAAACAAAATTACTTTATATATACGTAAGGGATAAATAAAAAAAGTTTAAAAACAAATTCTACAAAAACAGAATGGTCAAATAAGACCGTGAAGTTCATTTACCCCTTTTATACTCTCTCTTAATATCCTCGTGTTTATTTAATGTTTGCCATTGTCTAAACGGCAAACTTTTCTTTTGTTTATTGAACCCCTCCCCGAAATCAAAGATTTCGACCCTCCCACAAGGGGCGGGTAGTTTCCACGCCTGGCGTAGTGCTTTGCCCCTTGAGGGAGCGGATTTGCGGACGGAGGGTAAATGTGAGCTTGGAGCAAATCCAAGACAGGGGTGGGGTGGGTGATAATTGGAGTTCAAAAGTATAGAATGTCACAAAGCAAAATGCAATAACTAATAGTACAATGTTTACCAGTAGTAAGGATAACGTCCGAAATAATAGTCATAATACCTCGGAGAATACCATTGATAATATCTTAAACGGTTTTGTTCTTTAAGTAGAGCGTTTTGCTGCTGTAACAAAATATTTTGTTCTTCCCTCTGTTTAGCTTCCAGGCGTCTTGCATTTTCTTCGCTCAAATCTTTATCTAATAATGTTTGCGAATTGTTTAACTCGGAAAAACAAGCAATCAGGTTGTTTCCGGAATATCTTTTTATGCAGTCATTAGCAGTTTCAAAAAAATCATCCTGGCGCCTGTCCCAGTATATAATATCATCTTTCAGTAAATCTTGATTTCTTTTTCTTATTTTTATCCAGTCCGGCTTTTTGCAATAGTTAGTTATTTTGTCGTAAGCTTTATCTATTCTTTTCTGCTCTATAGGTACAATAAGCTCATTAATCTTCTTCACCATAGAAAGAGAATTTTGTGCAAAATAGAGATTTTTAGCTTTATAGTAATTTATGAGTTTCTCATCAGGATTAGATGTTGTATAAGCTAATCTCATATAGTTATTCGGTTCATTCGGACAGTATTTTATCAGATTCGCAGCAGATTTATATGCACCGGCCGGATTTTTCATAACAGTGTATGCCGTAAAAAGAATTTCTTGGGCGGGAACAAAAAACCGTGAATCATTAGATATTTTTGACTCATACAAAACCGCATTCTTATAATCCTGCATATAAAAATAGTTTTGCCCTAACTGAAATAGAGAAGCGTCATAGACAGGATTTTTTGTTTTTATATATGCCGCTAGGATTTTATTGGAATTTAAATAATCGCCGCACCTGGAATATAATACAGCTATTCTGTAGTCAATAACAGGTCTCTGGACTAAATTCCATTTGTCTTCTTCTTTAATTTTATTCGCATAGTCCAGGGCTTTTTGATACTCACTTTTTGCATTATAAAAATCCATAAGCCTGATATAATTCGGAATGAGGTTTGGATAATATTTATCAGCTTTTTCAATTTTCCCTTTTGCAACATACTTCTCATTCTTTAGAAGTTTTTTATAAAGCTTTTTATCCTCTTTTGAGAGTGTTTTTTGCCTATCCTTATCAAGCTGATTAAATTTTATATTTAAATCGTTTGAAATATTATAAAATTTTGCATAATCGGGTTTGGGATTAATTGCAAAAGCATACCCCAGAGATAATATAATGCAAATTAAACTAATGAATATTTTTATTTTCATCCGATAACAGTTCCTCATAAGCTGAAAAACACTTTAAAGCCGTAGATTTCGGAATACAAGACACTCCTAAAGTTTCCGCAATATGCCTTATATTATACGTCGCTGAAATCATTACAACTTTTGTACTGTTATAACGAGTAAATGTTTTTATTTGTTCAACGAGCCATTCTCCGGCATGTTTTGGAGCATAATCATCTTCCATCTGTAAGTCTGTTATTATAGCATAATAAGGCTTCCCTTCAAGCAAATAATCGTAAGCTCGTGCTGCGGATTCTGCTGTATCAATCTCAATTTCTTCCGCCGGAAAAAGCTCCTGCATAATGTTTGAATTATAATCGCGCCAGCCTTTTATATCATCAACTATCAAAAATCTTTTCA
>CALVEE010000189.1 GCA_944326495.1 Candidatus Gastranaerophilales bacterium
TTATTGCGGATAATTTCGATAGTATTTATACAGCAAAAGAGCTTGCTTATAAATTAATTACATTTAATATTTCAGCGTATCTGCGTTATCTAAAAGGGGATAAAGAACTTGCTCAAATACTTTATTCATTAGGTTCTAATTACGCATTTTTAACAAATATTGTACGAAAAAGTATTTATGAATATTATGTAGGGAAACGCTATATTTTGAAAAATCAAAGAAAAGCTTCTAATATTTTTGAAAAAAGAATGCAGCCAAGAGTTGATGATTTTCAACTGTTACAGCTTGATATGATAATATCGAGTATAGAAGCAAGGTGGGTTGATAATGCATAAAGTTATGGCTCTTGATGTCGGAACTAAAAGGATTGGAATTGCTTTAAGCGATTATCTCCGGGTTATTGCAACACCGCATTCTTTTATCTCAAGGATGCCGGAAGAAAAAGCGGTTGAAGAAATCATTAGAATTGCAAAAGAAAACAGGGTTGAAAAGATTGTGGTAGGTGTTCCTCTTAATATGGATGGTACGCAAGGAGCTCAGGCTAAGGATTGTATAGATTTTTCACAAAAAATTATTGGTTTTGATATAATATTAGAAGATGAAAGATTAACTTCCGAAGAAGCAGAAGAAAGGCTTCGTTCAAGAAAAGTTGATTTCAGAAAGAATAAGGGGCTTGTTGATATGGAAAGCGCCTGTGTGATATTAGAACAATATTTAGGGAAATGATTATGAGTGAAGAAAACGAACAACAGTATGTGGAAATCATTGACAACGACGGTGAAATCGTTAAATGTGAAGTTTATGATGTAATTGATTTTGAAGAAAAAACTTATGCACTGCTCTTGCCGATTGAGGAAGAGGGTGAAGAAGAAGCTGAAGTTATTGTTATGCAATACGTTGAAGAAGGCGACGACTGTTATTTCCAGACAATTGATGACGAAGATGAGTTTCAAAGAGTTTGCGAATATATTCAATCATTAGAAGATGAGGAAGAATAGTTTTGTTTGAGAGGTTTACGGAAAGAGCGGTTAATGTAGTAAGTGAAGCCCAAAAATTAGCGAAAGGGATGGAATGCGCAGAAGTGCTTCCTGAACATTTATTGCTGGCGCTTGTTGTTGAGGCCAAGGGGGTTTCTCTAAAACTTTTCAGGATGTATGGTGTGACATCAGAAGCATGCAGAGAAGAGGTCGAAAAGTATATTAAGAAATTAGGAAAACGCTCTGAAAATATACACTTTAGCCATTCTTTCAAAGATATACTTAAGCATACTCTGGATTTAGCCAGTAAATCAGGAAATACTAATATTCTTTTTGAACACCTGTTTTTGTCGGCGCTTTCGGATAAAAACTCAAATATACAAACGATTTTGGCACATTTTAATTTTGATATATATAATGCAAGAGATATCCTGACTAAGCTTGTACAGAGAAAAATTAAACGTCTTGAGCATCCGGAGGCTTTGGAAGAAGAAGCTAAAAACAATAGTTTTGAAGCTGTTTATGAAGGGGAAGCGCTTGCTGGTGTCTTAGACGGAGCTGTTTCTAAGCTTTCGGCTAAAGGATATGAAATTTTAGGAACAGAGCAGATTATGGCTTCAATTCTGGAAAATGCAGACAGTGAACTTGTGAGAACTATTAATAATTACGGTTTAAATAGTGCAAATTTTGAAGAAAAGCTCGCGGAACAGCAGTCAAGGCAGGCTGAATACGAAGGGAAAAAGATTATATTTACTCCAAATGCCTTTTTAATGATGAATTCAGCGCTCCAGACCGCTAAAGAACTCGGCTCATCCGTAATTACTCCTGAACACATTGTTCTAAGTGTTTTAAAGACTAAAAAAGGTTTGGCGTACGATATTATCAAATCTCTTGGTATTAATACCGAAAAGCTTTCAGGTGATATTTTAAAACCTATAGAAAAACAGATGCCGGAAACACTTACAATAATGAAGCTTGCAAAAGAAGAAGCCAGAAGAATAGGGCGTAATATTGTAGGAACGGAAATGTTTCTTCTGGGAATTATTGCAGAGGGTACAAGCAGAGCGTTTGAAGTTTTAAATGACCTTGAAATTACAATGAAAGATGCCCGTATAGTCGTTGAAAACCTTGTCGGGTATGGTAATGAGTATTTTGATAAAGAAATTATATTTACAAAGCGTGCTAAGAAGGTTCTTGAAAAAGCATGGCTTTCTGCTAAGAAGTCTAATAAACAAAAGATTGAGGCTGTAGATTTATTGCTTGCTATAATTGATGAGCCGGAATCTCTTGCAATGAAAGCGCTCGACCAGCTTGGCGTAGATGCTGTCGAAATTAAACACGGAATTCAGGGGCAGTGCATATAAAATGGAAGATTTAGTCACAAGAGTTGCGGATTTTATGAAAAAGTACAATCTGCAGGATAAAACCATTGTAGTTGGTTTCTCCGGCGGGTATGACTCAATGTGTCTTCTTGATATCATGTCTAAAATTAAAGAATTGCCGGGGTTTGAAGATTTAATTGTTGCTGCCGCGCATTTTAATCACAACTGGAGAGGGGAAGAGTCTTTACGGGAACAGGAAATATGCCGTATTTTTGCTGCTTCGAAAGGGTTTGAGTTTTATGTCAAAGAGGCTCCTAAGGGGTTAAAGAAAACGGAAAACGAAGCAAGAATTGCAAGATATGAGTTTTTTGAAGAAGCATATGAAGAATTTGATGCGGATGCAGTCTTTACTGCACACAATAAGGATGATAATGCCGAGACGGTTTTATATAGAATTATAAAAGGAACAGGTATTGTAGGGCTCAAAGGCATTTCTGAAAAGAGAGGTTTTTTTTACCGCCCGCTTTTAAAGACAAAACGCTCCGAAATCGTTGATTACTGCAATGAAAATAATTTAAGCCCGAACAATGATTCTTCTAATTCAAATACCGCTTATACAAGAAATTACCTGCGTTTAAACGTTATTCCTGCATTGGAAAAAATTAATGAAGGGGTGAAGGATGCCTTAAACACGCTTTCTGCAAATGCTCTAAGCGATAATGAGATTATAGAAGAGTATTTGAAAACAATAAGACCGAATATTTTCAGGGATGATAAAATTATTTCGGCTGAATACAAAAAACTTTCAACGCCCGTAAAAATGCGTTTTTTACATGAATTTATCCAGATGCTTGAATTGGATTATGATTACAAAAAAATCAACGAGCTTTTTGATTTTATAGAGGCCAATATTAATCAGAGAAACGGAAGTACAAAGTCTCTGGCTTCTGCCCTCTGGCTTTATGCTGACGATAAAATCATTGAGACAATTCCTCCGAAAGTTAAATCAGAAGTTGTTGATTTAAAACAGGAAGTTTTAATTGCAGGGGAAGGCGAGTATAAAATCGGCGATAAAACTTTGAGTATAAAAAAATATGTTGATAAAGATATTTTTGTATTCCCCGAATCGACGTCTAATTTTGCGTATGTGGATTTATCGGAAGCTAAATACCCTCTTATACTGCGTACGAGAAAAGATGGAGATATAATAAGACCTTTTGGAATGACGGGTTCTATGAAATTAAAGAAATATATGAACGCTAAAGGTGTTGCAAAGCATAATAGAGACAGGATTTTATTGCTATGCAGCGAAGAAGAAGTTTTATGGGTTTTAGGAGTCGGATTAAGCAGTAAAATCGGAGTGAGAACAAAACCGACGCATGTTTTAGAGGTAATATAATATGGAAATGATTACGGAAGCGGATTTAAAGGTTTTATTTACAGCAGAAGAAATCCAAAATTCGATAAGGGGTTTGGGTGAAAAACTCAATAATGATTATGGCAGCGAAGAATTGTATTTAATCTGCGTTCTAAAAGGCTCTGTAATGTTTACTGTTGACTTATCAAAGCATCTCAAGATGCCGTTAAGAATGGAATTTATACGGCTTTCAAGCTACGGTTCCGGTTTTGCATCTACAGGAAAAGTTAATGCTGTCGATATATCACTTCCG
>CALVEE010000190.1 GCA_944326495.1 Candidatus Gastranaerophilales bacterium
AATTTAATACATTCAAAGAGCTCGCTCAAAAGTGTAAAGCGTTAAAAATAGATATTGTAATTGTCGAAAGTGAAAAATGGGTTCTACAGGGGGTTGCGGATGTTTTGCGCGCAAATCTGGTTAACTGCCTTGCGCTTACAGCCCGTGCAAATCAGCTTATTTTATCTAACAGCCGCAGACAGGAGCTTTTAAATAAGTATGGAATTTTAACCCCCAAGAAGCTGCTTTACCCCTCTGAATACCCTGTTATTGTCCGCGCAGACGGGGTTTGCAAGAAAGGGAATTCTCTTGATGAAATTATTCAAATCAGAGGAGATATTGCAAAACAATCAGAGGAGATTGCAAAAACAGTATTTTTGGAAGAATTTATTGAAGGAAAAATAGTTAATCTTATATCAATATTTGACGGAAAAAATCTTTTGAGTTTCACAAAAGATGATTTAATTCTGGATTATTCAGATAAATTGCAAAAATTACTTACTTGTGAAAAGTTTGGGTTTATCGGGTTTTTAAATTCAGAACTGATTATATCCGGCAGCAAAATCTATAATCTGGGATTTTCTTCAAATTTTTCGGATATAAGTTTTGATATTGATTTTATTTATCTATTAAACTCTGCAATTTATCAAAAACTAAACGAAATTTCCATAACAGATATAATTAATTAAAAACGCAAATACTTCCTATAATAAGTGTTCTAATAAAAACAACGTTTTCCTCGCCCTACGGGAGAGGAGCAGCCGTGTTTGAGGCGGGAGCCGAAAACTACGGATGCGGTGAGGGGGCAATGTTAGCCGGTAGAAAAAATAAAAACCGGAAAGATATAAATATGAATACTTTATCTTCAATATTCACTTAACAGAGCAATAGTAGGTCAGGCACTGCCTGACTATAAGTTATTGGAAAGAAGATATGCACAGCTGACCAAACCCCTAACGGGTCTGCCCCCTCACCAAGAATTTCTAATACTCAACTAACGTTTCGTATTGAAATTCTATCCTCTCCCGTAGGGCGAGGAAGTGTGCAAGCCTTGATTTTTATTTGAAAAGTTAGTTGGAAATACTTGCTAAACCCTCTCCCTACGGGAGAGGAGCAGCCGTGTTTGAGGCCGTGCCGAAAACTACGGATGCGGTGAGGGGGCAATTTTATCCTGTAGAAAAAAATAAAAACCGGAAAGATATAAATATGAATACTTTATCTTCAATATTCCCCTAACAAAGCAATAGAATAGTATGTCAGGCATTGCCTGATCCACTACTATATGAATAAATATCTAAAAATTAAGAAATTCTGCTAAGGACAAATTAAAAGCTTTTGCAATTTTATTTAATTTTGAGAAAGTAATATCATTTTGAGCAGTTTCAATGTTTCCCAAAGTTGAGCGTCCGATTTGTGCAAGATGCGAAAGATCATCTTGTGTATAACCGTAAACTTTTCTCAATTCTTTAATCCTGTTTGCAAGCTTTTGTAACAAAATCTTGTCCATAATAAAATTGTCCGCTATAATGACAATGTAAACAAACCGTAGGACGGACAAAATGGCTAAAAAAAGAAGAATTTTGGTAGATTTAGACGGGGTGCTTAATTATTATGGCAGAGAAGCTTATAGCGAAAATTATATTCCGAGTTTAAAAAATGGTGCCAGAGATTTTTTAGAAAAATTATCTTGTGAAATGGAGTTATATCTTTTTACATCAAGAAATTTGCTTCTAACTTCTAAATGGTTAGTGGATAATAAGTTAGATAAATATTTTAAAGATGTAACTAATATAAAAATACCGTCTTATTTGTATATTGACGATAGAGCAATCTGTTTTAAAGGTAATTATGATGAAACTTTAGAAGAAATAAGAAATTTTCATGTTTATTGGAAACAGTGAGTATTTAGAGCTTGCTTCGCAAAAATTTCAATATAAATATCAACAATAATACTCTGACATTTAATAAAATGTCATCCTGAAAGATTAGAAAAACAAACGAAAGTGTAGTTTTTCAATCTGTTCAGGATCTTACCGAAACCAAAAGGCATTGCCTGATTGGTAAGATTCTGAACAGTGCGAAAAATTAACCGTTTTAAATAAATTAATTTTTCTGCACTTTCAGAATGACAGGATTTTTAAAAATTATCATAGGCAGTTGTTGAGCAAACTATACACTACTGCTATTTTTATCTTATCTTGACAAACGGTCGGACATAGTAAATAATATAAATACAGGGTGGCAGTTTACCAGACTGCCGGATACCTTTGAGAAGTCTCAATGACTCTTATCTATTAAGGTGAGAGTCATTTTTTAATATGCATAAAATCAAAAAGATTAATAATAAACTTAAATTGAAGTTATCCATACTGACCCCCTTTCTAGTCGGAAACTAACCCGAAGTCTCAAATATTTTGCCGGTTAGCTCTTTTCGAAAAGGTATCTTTTACCCTGTAAAATTATCTTACTATAACTTTTTGGGGCTGTCTATTTGGTTTACGTTCGCAAGTACTTAAATCTGCTATACAATGTTGAATATTTTTCGTTATTTATTTAAAATGACTTTATGGATAAAGTTTTGATATGCGGTTTAGGAGCTGTGGGGCTTACTTTTGCGGTTAAGTTTCGGGAAAAATGTGATTTGAGAATTCTGGTAGATGAAGAGAGGCTTGAAAGATACAAAAAAAACAAGCCGACTTTAAACGGAAAAGTTCAAGAATTTGAGTATGTACTGCCGTCAATAAATACATTTACCCCCGATTTGATTATTATTGCGACAAAGGCGCAAGGGTTAGAGAGTGCAATAAAAAATATTAAAAATTTTATCGGGAAAAACACTATTATACTTTCGCTTTTAAACGGTATTTCTTCCGAAGAAAAAATTAAGGCGGTTTATCCGGAGGCGGTGGTTTTAAAATCTTATTTTATCGGACATAGTGCCGTAAGAGAAGGTAATTCCGTCACGCAGGACGGGGTGGGGGAAATTGTAGCAGAAAAAAATCCGCGGGTTATTGAAATTTTTAAAAGATGCGGGATAAATTATTCTTGTCCTGATGATATTGATTATGCTATGTGGCTCAAGTTTACGATGAATGTCTTTTCTAATCAGACTTCCGCAATTTTAAATATGACATTCGGTGAGTTAAAAAGAAATAGAACTTTTATTGAATTTGCAAAAAAACTCATTAATGAAGTCCGCCTAATTGCGGAAAAGAAAGGGGTTAAAAATCTTGATAATCTTGAAGCTGATGCTTTGCATGCGCTTTCTCTAATGTGTGATGAAGGAAAAACTTCCATGCATCAGGACATTTTAGCCGGAAGGAGCACGGAAGTTGATATTTTTGCAGGCGAAATAATAAGACTTGGTAAAGAATTCAAAATTCCGACACCTTATAATCAGGTTATATATGATTTAATCAAAGTGAAAGAAGAAGATAATGAATATAGCGTTCATTCCTGTTAGGGGCGGGAGTAAATCAATACCTCTCAAGAATATAAAAGAGATTAACGGCAAGCCGCTTGTATATTGGACGGCAAGAGCCGCAAATGAAGCCTGCTGCATAGATAAAGTTATTATTGCAACAGATAGCGGAGAAATAAAAGAGGTGGTTTCGGGTTTCGGGTTTGAAAAATTGGAGATTTTTGACAGAAATTCAGAGAATGCATCTGATACAGCCTCTACTGAAAGCGTAATGCTTGAATATATAGATAATGCAGGGCTTGATAAAAAAGACAATTTCTTTTTAATCCAGGCAACATCTCCTTTATTAAAATCAGAGCATATAGACGGAATGTTCAAAAAATATATTGAAAGTGATGCAGAGTCTATATTTTCTGCAGTTGTTGAAAAGCAGTTTAAGTGGTTTATAGAGCCGGACGGAGGGGTAAAACCTGTTAATTATGATTACCACAGACGCCCGCGCAGACAGGATTTTGAAGGACTCGTTGCGGAAACAGGCGCCTGCTATATTAATAAAGCCGGAAATGTTTTGAGAGACAAATGCCGGCTTTCAGGAAAAATTACGTTTTACGAGCTTCCTTCATACACGGCATATGAGCTTGATGAAGAAAGCGATTGGATTATTGTTGAAGAGCTGCTTAAGCTTTACTCTTAAAACTTAAACAAGTTCTTCAGCTCCTCGGCGCTGTTTTTCAACTGTTCTTTTGTATCATTCCATTGTTCTTTCGAGCTGTTTACAGCATCCGTAACACTCTGGACTGTGTTTGAAAAATCTTCATTTATTGATTTTTTTATTTCTTCAATAGTTTCCTTTGTTGATTTGGTTTCAATAGCGCTTGTGTCAACATCAGTAAGCCACTTGAACGATTTTACTGAGCTTGTGCTTTCCAATCCTCCATTAAACAGGACTTTGAAATCCTTATAGCTTGTACTCCCGCCGGTTAAAGCCGGAATTGCTTCTATATTTTCTCCCTTCGGGTTTTCTGTAAGCGCATTAACGATACTCGCGGTTAAAGTCCCGAATTTAGGGATATATCCTAACAGCTTGTCTGCAGAAAGTTCGCCTATTGGCCCAAGTTTTGCAACTGCTGTGCTGTCTAATCTTCCAAGCACTGTAACATTGGTTGTGCCGTTTATGAGGTTGTATTTTCCTGTAATATAATATGCCAGAAGCTTGCCGGAGCTTTTGATTTCCTTTATGTCAGCCCAGCCGTTTTTGAAATTCAAAACCCCGTCTATATAATCAAACTTTGCGGTATCAGCAAGGCTTGATGAATTGGTAAGTGTGCTTACTGTAGTTTTCATAACGCTGTTGGTTATGATGTTGCTTGCATTGAGGAATTTATCCAATCTTCCTATAGAGCCGAATGCTCCGTTTTTGACGCCGAAAGTTACCTTCCCGTTGAGTGATTTCATCATATCTTCATAGTCTGCAACCAGCATATCAAGCTTTGCATCAAATCCTAATGTTCCTGAGAGTGCATTTTTTATCCCGACAGCACCGGCGACGGCCTTTGCTGCATCCATATTAGCGCCGGAAAAATCTATCGTTGTTTTTGCATTTGCAAGATTATATTTAATATTACCGGCAATTGTACCTAAGAAGGCTGAACCCTTGAGGTTTGTGAGATAAAAATCATTCCCTTTGAGTTCAAAATCACCTGTTAAATTTTCAGCCTCAATTCCGCCGGAGGTAAATTTTGCAAGCGAAGCACTGCCGTTTAAAATATGTCCATCAAGGTTTATATTAAGATTGTTCATTGTGACAGGTATTTCAGGAATATTAAGAGATGGAACCTGCACATCACCTTTTAGAGTCGGATTCATCATATTTCCCGTTATTTGAATATTGCCAATAAATGACATTTTAGATTTATCAAACATCGGTATAATTATTGTTGAGAGTTCGTTGGTATGATATAAAAGGTTCAGGGTTTGTTTATTCAAATTCATATCGCCGGAAAGCGTTGATTTGATATCCCCTGTTGTCAGGAAATTCAGCCCGATTTTTTCTGTCAAATAATTTTGAATTTTACCGGAGACGGTTGTATTAATTTTTTCTATCTGAACCGGTGTCGGGGTTATTTCTATTTCCTCCGGATTAATATTTGCATTAATTTTAGGAATAGAAATTTTTGCAGCAGGATTTATAATCTGAACATCAGCACTTTGCGCATCACCGGAGAAAGTTTCGCCGTCAGAGGTGATGTTTACAACTGTAGAAGGGGCTTTGAGCGTTGTATTGGAAGGCGTATTTTTTATATCAATATTATTAATACTTAGTTTAATTAACGGGTTAATTTTATCAAGTCTCCCTGTAATATCCGCATTCAATGAAATCAGGCCTGAATTAATATTGTTATCTTTTAATAAAGCGCCCTGGCCTAATGCAACAAGAAGTCCTTTGAGATTAAGCTTATCTGCTGTAAGATGAAGGTCGCTTACGGCATCCTCGCTTATTGTGCCGTAAAATTTCAGAGGCTGGTTAAATACCGAAAATCCGATATTTTTTATATTAATGTTGTTGTTATTAAGTTCCGTATCAACATTAATGTTATCCACCCCGACTTTGTATAATCCGTAATAAACCTCTGCAGAAGGAATTTTCAAGTATCCGTTTGATTTCACGGTTTTAAAATCTGATTTGAGGTTAAAGTCCGCATCAATTCGACCCTGTGCACTCAAGGTCTGCAAATCTTTGTTATTGAATATTTCAGCAATATCTTTAACTATTCTTAAAACATTAGCAATTTCCGCCTTTGATTTAAAATTCATATCAATTTTCGGATGTTTTCCAATCTTAATTAATCCGTCAATTTTTGAAAGTTCATTCTTTTCGGTATAAATGTTTGAAAGTATATTTATACTATTTCCCTTGAACTCCACATTCGCATCACTCGGGGGTAAATTTAGTATAGATAAATTGGTAACAACAGCTTTTCCGTTTATACCTTCTCTTGCTATGATTAAATCAGTATCTGCATTAGCGCACAATCTGCTTTTATACAGCCCCTTAAAAATTTCTGTAATATTAACCGGCTCGCTCTCTTTTTGCGCCTCTTCCGCAGCCTGCGGGTTTGTAATCAAATCATTAAGCTCAATATCCGGCATGATTTTATTTAAGACTGAAAGATTGTATTTAAACTGTTCTCTGTCTTTGAATACAGCTTTGCCCGAAGCTTTAACCCTGACGCTTTTATTCAGAATAAAATCCGTAATCTCTGTTTTATCTCCGCTTATAATATATTTATCATCTCCGTTTATGAACGTAATATTATATCCTCCGGATTTGATATCAGGGAGATGATTTGAGAATTTGAGCCCGAGAGGAAGGGATAAATTCTGCGGTTTAACCTCTTCATTATTTTGGTTTTTTTCTTCTTGCGGGAAGTATTTTTCTATTTCAAAACTTCCGTCATTATTGATTTTTAAATCGATATCAGCATTTTCAAGGCTGACAATATCAATCTCAATTTTTCTTGCAAGAAGCGGGATTAATGACATTTTGACCTGAAAATCATTGGAGTCAAAAACCTGTTCATTATCAGGAGTAAGCAGTGTGAAGCGTTTTACTTTTAATCCGGCTGTAAGTTTTGGGGTTGTTACAACCTTTACTCCCTCGAGTTTTGATACAAGCCCTGTTGCTTTATGGATTTCTCCGTTAATTTGCGGAATGTATCCTTCAATTATCGGGTTTAAAATAAGCGGAGAAAGCAAAAATATTGCATAAACTCCGGCAGCTGCGCTTGCTGCTGCTATTAAAACCTTAGTCCAGACCCTTTTATTCATATAATCCTCTCCTATATTTTTTTATATTATATTAGAAAGCATTAAATTTGAGAATAGCTCCGGCGGGTCTTTGCAAATTAATATATTTAGCTGCGGGTATTTGAGATTAGTTTAAAATGTTCCATATATCACCTTTATTTCTAAGTAAAAGTTAATGTCAGGCGGTGCCTGACCTACTTCTTCAAAATAAAGTATACCACGACTCGTATTCTAAAATCAACTACCAAATACATTGCATATTTGAATATACAATAACCTCGAGCAATATACTACAATATTAATAAAAGGAATGTGACAGTGAGTAATTTTAAACCTATAAAGCCTGAAAAATTAGTAATCAGTATAAGAATAGATGCTGATATTCTTGACGAAATAGAAAAATATTCTACTAAAGCCGACATCAGCCGTAACGAGTTTATTGTTCAGAGTCTCCGTTACGCACTTGCAAATCTTGAAAAATCAGAATAGTAGGTCAGGCACTGCCTGACATTAACTCTTTATAATTTTTTGTTTGTTCTTACTAGCTGCCCCCTCACCGCATCCGTAGTTTTCGGCTCTCGCCTCAAACACGGCTGCTCCTCTCCCGTAGGGCGAGGAAAACGTTGTTTTTATTTGAACACTTATGATAACTAAATAAAAAGTAGTGGAGCAAGTCCCATACTACTTTCTCTGCTTCTGATTCAAGAAACACAGCTTATACTTTATGCTGTAACCGGTACAAATATCGCGTCCGGCTGTTTGTGTAAATTTTGGGTTATTCCGTCAGAAACTGCTCTGCCGTCTCCGGTTGTAATTTCCGTATGACCGTAGTTCGGGCTGTATCCTTGCGAACCTTTATTATATACAATAACACATCCTGCCGGTAAATCTTCAACATTTATTGATGATGGAGATATTTCTTCAAAGTTTTTGTTCTTTCTTAAAATACTTGCCATCTGATAAGCATTACCATTTTCGTAAGAACCTAACCCCGATTTCTCTATTGCTTTTTTGACATAAGTTGCACAATAGCCGGTAAATCCTTTAGAGTTACTTAAAGCTGTCTTTGCAAGCTTTTCGCCGGCGCTTGAGTCGTAGTTTGCAAGTGAAAAACTTTTTTTGTTTTTGTTAGTGAGTGTAAAACTATCGCCGGACGGGAAAGTTGTATTAAAATTATATGACTGATTATTCCATATAGAAGTATTACTACTCCAATTAAAATTATTGCTTATATTTTTGCTCCAATTATCTGTCGGGAATAATTTTGAAAAATCGAAATTAAAATTAAAAGATGGCATAAAAGAGCCGGAATTAAAGAACGTTGGGAATATGGAATTAAAATTAAACGAAGGCATAGTCCACCCTGTAAACGGAAATTGCGGAGTAAACCAGCTCGTT
Source organism: Candidatus Gastranaerophilales bacterium (assembly GCA_944326495.1). Classification (GTDB taxonomy): domain Bacteria; phylum Cyanobacteriota; class Vampirovibrionia; order Gastranaerophilales; family Gastranaerophilaceae; genus CAG-196. Next base: position 8,606 of record CALVEE010000190.1, read on the forward strand.
TGAGTGTTCATTCCGTTCGATAAATAGTCCATATTCAGATTTGTGAATTGGTTATATATAGTCATGACAAATATCCTTATTTATATAAAGTATATAAATAATAAATAATTGCTTTTTTGTAACAAAAATTAATATTACCAGTTCTCCGAACCGTAAAGCTTGTATTTATCAATAATTGCTTGGTGGTGGTCAATAAGTCTCTGTACTGTTTTATCGGAATTGAGCAGGGTTTGATAATTTATTATTTCTTCTTTTAACTTTCTTATATGCTGTTTTTGAGCTTCGAGTTTAGAAAAGATCAGCCCGTAATATCCGCATCCTTCCGGGATATAAGCAAACGGGGATGAGGGATAGTTTTTGCACTCTGCCGGTTTGTTAGGATTTGTGCAGAGCCCCTCTTTAAGGTATTTGCATGAACAAAATGTTATATTATTCGTTTTAGTATCAGGAATAAGCATCTGTTCAAATTCAGATGTAAGCTCCTGAATGCCGTCAAAAAAGAGCATTTTGTTTTCAAAATCAACCGGTATTCTTCTGCAGCAGGCACCGCATTTGTTGCAAAAATTTTCACTCATAATTTAATATTATACATTTAATATAGGATAGTCAAAGGAATAAAAATATAATATCATGTAGTTAGATTTGAAATAGGAGAAGAAAAATGAAGAGATTAGTTCTGGCTTTAGGATTATGTTTTGCGCTTCATGGAGCAGTATTTGCAGACGGAAACGCATTTACACCATTGGATTTTAACGATACTGCATATGGAAGTGCTACTACTACTGCAACAAAACCAGCAGTATCATACACTTCTTCTGCAGACGGCGATGCTGTAGGGAATGGTAATATTCAAAATGCTATACAACAGCTTGATAATGCACAGGTTGATATCAGAAACGACCTTTTAAACTGCAAAACCAAGTACGCTGATGTTGATGCTCAATACAAGCTTATTAAAACAGAAAGAAAAGCTTTGAAAAAACAGGTCAATGCAATTGAAAAACGCATTAAAGAAATCGATAAAGCTAAAGAAAAAATCAGAAAAAATATGTTATAAAAAGAGGGCAATGCCCTCTTTTTATTTACCCTGTTGAAACAGTGGTTTTGCTCTGTTTTGCAGACAAACCCCAAACTGGCAGCTGGAATTATAGTTGTAATCATTTTCCGTCGGGGCAAAACTTTCAGCCTGTTCTCTTATATCACTTCTATCAATCGGTTTCAGTCTGGCTTCCGGTGAGTCTGAGAATTCACTCAGATTATCGCCAGTTGGATTATATACAGGTGTAACACGTTCTCTAAACCCGGGCAGAGAACAAACTGTTTCACCTCCTTCTACAGGACAAGCTGCCCGGGATGATAAATTAAGCGGAAATAGAGGTATGGCAACTAGAAATGATAATATTATTAAAAACTTTTTCATAAAATTAGCTCCTTTTCTTTTATATCGTAATATTTTTTTTATTTTTATCATTAGTCACTCTGGTTAGTGCTTTCGCGTTATATTTTTGTTTCCGTCATTTTGGGTAAAACTTGTTTTTTTCATTTACCCCTTGCAGATTAGCAAATATATTTTTTTCAGGTTTTTATTTAGTATGAAATTACCGGAAGTTTTAATATATAATCCATGCGGCACTAATTTATACCAGATGGTAAATACAAAAGAAAAAAAGCTTGTAGGCAGAATGATAGCTCATCCTAACATTAACCGTCAGCTTGAGATAGATGAGCTTACAATTTTTTCCCGAAAACGTCAGGGTTATGGAACAAAATTTCTTGATTTTGCTAAAAAATTGAGCCGGCAATACGGATATGAAGGGAATATGGTATTAAATGCCAGCACTACACCGTATGACCCGCATAATCCACCTCATATTTTTTATAGAAAATACGGGTTTACTTCTGATAATAAAAAGATGCTGAAAAAAATTGATAAGTGTATTAAAAAAGGCAGACAGCTTGATTATTATACGACACCTAATCTTATAATGTACTATCCTGATAACCATCCTGCGAAACTTACAGTTTTACAAAAAATTAAAAGACTTTTTAGATAGACTCTTTTATGCTAATCTATAATTATGAAGAAGTTAGCTTTAGTCTTATTATTAGTATTTATGCAATCGTCTGTATTCGCTTCTCCTGTTGTTTTTAACGAGGACGGCAAATTCGGGCTTAGAGATGAAGCAGGCAGTGTAATAGTTGAGCCGCAATACAAAAAACTTATCCGGCTGGGAGATACAGGCTGGATTATACAAAAAGGCTCCAGATTTGGTATTATGTCAGACAGCGGCAAAATATTAGTGGATACTAAATATAATTATGCAGAAAGAGTCCTGGGTAAATTTGCAAAACTTAAAAAAGGAGATAAGTACGGACTTTTTGATGAAATGGGGTTTGAAATTCTCCAGGTAGATTATTCTTCAATCGATTTATTATTCGGCGGTATGTTTCTTACCTGCAGAAATTACAAATACGGCGTTGTTGATATGAACGGCCAGCCGATTTTAGATAATATTTTTGATGATATTTATATGCCTGAACCTAACAGAATGGTACTTGTCTATAACGGCCAGCAGTTTGAAATCGAAAGCACGAAGGGCGAGGAGCTTACGCTTCCATCTGACATCCGCTCATTGAGTGATAATTCCAATTTTGCAATAAAAGAACTTATTTCAAAGCCGGGCGTTACTACCGGATATTACAGCGTAACCGCGACTAATTATTTTCTAAAACTTTTTTCATCAATTTCTCCTGCATATGAAGAAACAATAGATGAATTAATGTTTTCTCAAGGCGCTGATGCAGCCGGAGTTATTATGAAGTTCAGCTGGGTTCCGAAATTCCCGTTTGTTTATGCAAAAAAATACTGGAGAAATCTTACTGCTCCAAATAACGGGCCTTTAAGCGGGGTAAAATCAAACTTGAAAAAAGAATTAACAGAATGAGGGTGCGGAAAAATCCAAAAATTGACAAATTTTTGAGGTTTTTCCGTACCCGATGCAAGGTGTGTGAACCTCTGGCCGGGTGCGGGATAGCACCTGGTCAGAGGTGAAACCGTTCCCGAGAATTTGCGAGAAAAATGTTAATTTTTCCGCAAATTCGAATAAATAATTCTTTGGAATTAGTACTTGAGCAGATTATTATATATTAATAAAAATGATAAAATATAAATGTAAGTCGAAGGCAGCTAGTGAATTGTCGGATTTCGACGCTATTTATGATTAGGCATTGTGTGTGTGTTCGGCTTACATCTTTTAGACAATCCAAATCTTTTCTTCATAATGATTAGCCTCGCTCCTTTTGTCTCTCTTCCGAAAGGGGCTTTTTGCTGGGGGAAATACATTAAATATATGAATTGCTTTATTGGATTTTATATTAAAATAATTGTAAGCAGTCGGGCACTTCCCAATCTGAATTTCTCGGGCACAGACTTAAAATAGGTGAAAACTCGAAGAAAGGAGGATGAGCTTATGATTACATTAGTAGTTATTTATTTTATTATAAAACAATGCAATAATAAAGAACTAGCACTAATGATGATAATCATAATGCTAGTTTTATCCAAATAGAACTCGGGAGTTAAAAAATAAGTTAATTAACGGTTAACTTATTGCCCGACTGTCTTTATTATAACCTTTTTGTCTTATGTTTTCAAGATGTTAAATTGTAGTAAAACTTGAAAATAATTTTTGTTTAAGATTAAATATTATTACTGAGGCAAAACCTCTAGTCTTTTAGAAAGCGAATAAAAAATTTTTGAGTAATCCAAATATTAAACTAGCCAAATTTGCAGGGTTCTGTTACGGAGTTAAAAGAGCCGTTGAAACTGCTAAAAAATTGAAAGAAGAAAACCCTGATAAAAATATTTATATCCTCGGAGAATTAATCCATAATACAGATGTAATAAAAGAACTCGAAAACCTCGGGATTAAAACTATTTATGAAATCCCGCAGCATGGCGAAGGGATTTGTATTGTAAGAAGCCACGGCGAAGCACCTGATGTTTTCGAGAGGATTAAAAATGCAGGGTTTGAGGTTGTGGATTTAACCTGTCCTGACGTTAAAAAAGTTCAGCAGCGCGCGGTTGAGTTAGCAAAAAATGATTATTTTGTAGTAATTGTAGGCAAGCCTAACCATCCGGAAGTTATTGCAATAAAAGCCAATGCTGATTTGTATTCATCTAATGTCGTAGTCGCAACAACTATAGAAGAGCTTGCTCCTTATGAAGCTCAAATAAAATCACACAAAAAAGTCGGAGTTGTAGTACAGACTACACAAATGGTTTCTTCTTTGAATTTGGTTGTAAATTACCTCAATACGATTGCAAAAGAGGTGTTAATTTATAATACAATCTGCCAGTCAACGGCAATGAGGCAGAAAGAGGCAAAGGAACTAGCAAAAGAAAGTGATTTAATGATAGTTGTGGGTTCAAAAAAAAGTGCTAATACGACGCATCTTGCGGAAATTTTGAAGGATTTTACTAAAACAATTCATATAGAAAACGACAGCGAGTTAAA
>CALVEE010000191.1 GCA_944326495.1 Candidatus Gastranaerophilales bacterium
TAGGTCAGGATGATGCTAAGAAGGTTCTCTCAGTTGCTGTTTACAATCACTATAAACGCTTAAAACACAACCAGAAAGATGATACTAACGGGGTAGAAATACAAAAATCCAATATTCTGCTTGTAGGTCCGACCGGAAGCGGTAAAACGTTATTGGCTCAAACATTAGCAAAAATGCTGGATGTTCCGTTTGCAGTAGCAGATGCTACAACTTTAACCGAAGCCGGATATGTAGGTGATGATGTCGAAAACATTCTGTTAAGACTTTATCAAAACGCAGATTATGATGCTAAAAAAGCCGAAAAGGGTATTATTTATATTGATGAAATTGATAAAATTGCAAGAAAATCCGAAAATACATCAATAACCAGAGATGTGTCAGGTGAAGGTGTTCAACAGGCTTTATTGAAGCTTATTGAAGGTACAATTTCAAATGTTCCACCGCAGGGTGGCAGAAAACATCCGCAGCAGGAGATGATACAGATAGATACAAGCAACATTCTGTTTATTGTAGGCGGTGCGTTTGTAGATTTGGATAAAATTATTGAACACCGTGTTAAAGACGGTTCTTCTATAGGTTTTGGCAAATCAGCTCCGACACAGGCAGAAAAAGAGCAGGCTGCATCAAGAATGCTTAAAAAACTTCAGCCGGAAGATTTGCTAAAATTTGGTTTGATACCGGAATTTATCGGTCGTATTCCTGTCTATGCGGTTCTTGACGCATTAGACGAAAAGACATTAAAGATGATTTTGACAGAGCCAAAGAATGCAATCATCAAGCAGTACAAGTGTCTGCTTGAAATGGACGGCGTTGATTTGGAATTCGAGCCGGAAGCTCTGGATTTAATCGCTCAAAAAGCTATAAAACGTAAAACCGGTGCTCGCGCTTTGCGTTCAATTGTAGAAGAACTAATGCTTGATGTTATGTATGATATTCCGACAACACATGATATTGATAAGTTTACAATAACTAAAGAAATGGTCGAAAAACAGGATGAGGTTGACAATCAAGCTGAATTGATACATCTTCCAAATAATAAAACATCCGATTTATCACAAAAAACAAGAGCAGAAATAGCTTAGTATAAAATCCCGGAAAAATCTTTGAGACCGCAGGCTTCTATCTCCGGACGGGTAAGTTTAAGTAATATGTTAATTTTGCCCGCAACTATTTGCTCAAATCTTATCTCTTGTATTTTGTTTTCTGTATCAAATCTGACTATAGCATGTTTGTTGTTATTTAAGTCAATGATTAAATAGCCTAAAATTCCGGTTTGCGCATTTTGCCTTGTTTTAATTTTCATATTGAAGTGATATAGATTTTTAATTAATGTTTCAAGCCTTGGAGTTACTATATGTTCCGGCAAAAGAGTGTCTATTATTTTTATTGGTTTTGATGCATTTTTTAGATTTATTAGAGTTTCTAATATTTTTTCCGGAATATTATGAATAGAAGTTTTTATAATCTCTACAGCCCTGAGATATAATTTATAATCAGCTTTTGAAATAATATATGTTTTTAAAGAATCAAGGTTTGCTTTATTGATTTCCCATTTTGCTTGAAAAATATTCGAGTCAAACTGATAATTAAGATGCTTTAAAATAATTCTAATAAGTTTTCTCAACGCAGGGTTTTTCAAATCTTCTGTATCAGATTCTATTAAGCCTCCAAAATCAACAATTTTACCGTTTATTTTGTTATCAGAGCGCCTGTATTCATCCGGATTAATTGTGATATAGTCTATATGAAGTCCGTCCTGCGGCTTTTTATCCTGTTTTTCTAAAAACTCTGTAATCATAAAACAGTCTTTTTCATACTTAGAAGATATTCTGCCAAAATAGAATTTAGCAAATTGTCCCTTTCTTCCTTTTTTGTTAGCAAAGTATGCAAAAGGAATTTCAGCATTGCTTCCATGTTTTTCAATACTGATTTTATCGGGTTTGTTATGCAGATAAAAAACTTTATAAAAATAATTTTGGTTATTTAAAGATATTTTAAAACCGTTACCGTTACAGCCGTGTCCTGTATATTTTACACTAACTTTTTGCCTTAAAAGCTTTGTAAGTTCTTTTGCAAGCTCCTGGTCTTTACATTCTATATAATCATAATCTTCTTTATCGCAAGTATAGTCGTAATTGAGAATTAATGCATATTTTGCAAAAATATCATATAATTTTAGAGCGCAAATGCTATGTTTTTTCTTTGTAATTTTTCTAAAAAACACTTTAGGAACATTTCCTATGTTTCTGTTGGTATTTGGGAATTTCTCTAATATTTCTATTATTTTCTCTCCAGTGATAATATGTTTTGCAAGTAACTGTTTTAAATTTAGTTTTTCTGTATTGGTTAATTTAAATTCCTTTTTCTTTGCTCCAAGAATATTCAGTAAAAAATTTTTGCATAAAATTTTTTTATTAGAGATGCAATCTGTTTCATCATCTATAATATCAATCTCATTAACTTCATCGAAAGCTTTGTATAATTTCTCTTTATTATCAATACTTATCAAAAATTGCTCAATCATAGCTAAAACCTACTCAGAATAATACCCGGAAGGAGTTAGAACTCCTTCCGGGTGTTATTTTTACATTATACTGTAGAAATATTGGAATTTTTCTAGTAATACGCCGACATTTATGTAATATTCATAAGTGTTATTATTATTGTAACTTTCATTCATTCTTATACCAGTAGAGTTGTGATCAATGTTTTCTGCGCCGACTCCGGTTCTACCAGCATCTCTTTCATATTTTTTCGTTTTCTGGCTAATTCTGGAATTTTCGTTACATGTGTTACCATTTGCGTCAACATACGCGAACTGTATACTATTGTAGTTTTCATAATTTGAATCTTGACCATGGTCATATATAGCATCAAAACAAGCTGAATAATAATTTATTGTAGTTGTAGCAGCTTTTTGAACTATTTCGGCATTATATCCTGCTGATTTCAAAATATCTGCAAGCTGATTTATGTAATTAATGATGTTACCTCTAGCGTTATTTCTAGCATTCTCCCAACTTGTAAATCCACTCAAGCATAGTGCAGTTTTTCCGCTTACAAAATGTTGAGAAAGAGGTTTACCATTAAAGTCTGCATTTACTTTGTTGTAGTCTATTTCTTGTGCACAATTAACAGTTATTGTCTTTTCTCCAACTTCAACGCCATCTATCATTATAGAAATTTTAGCGCTGAATGTTCCTTTTGAGGTTCCTTTGACTGTAATCTTACCGCTGGCGTCAACATCTATTAAACCCGTGTTACTTGATTTGTATGTAATTCGGTCAGTTGTAATAGTTTTAGAAACGCCATCCTTAGTTGTAAATGCTGGTGTAATATTGAAGGTACTGGGCATTCCCATGCAAACTTTGATTTCAGAATCTATATTCCAGCCAGAATCAACCATAGTTAATTCATTAGCATCACCAAGTTCTGTAGCTTCAGCTTTTAATTCTGCAATTATTCCATCAATTTTAGATGGCATCATTTTGCCGATTTCAGCAGCATAGTTATCACCGAATGCATCTTTAACAATTTCAGCAAACTTAGTGCTCTTTTCAGATAAAGCTTTACAGTATTCAATAGCAGCATTTTGGCGAGCTTCTAACTGTTTTTCTTCGCCATCTTGTTTATCTGCAGATTCAACAAGTTTATCGTACATTACATTCAACTCATCGAGACTCATATCGCCCAAACCGTTAGGATAGAACTCAGCAAGCCTTGAAGATACTTGTTCTATTAAATATGTAATAACTGCACTGGTATCTAAAGTGCCATCGTTATTATCAAATTCACCATTCTGTGCTTTTTCTAGAACATCAGTCTTTATTTCTTTCATTACTGTTAGATATTTGCCATCATTAATAATAGTATTAGCAATGGATTCACTAATGTTGGTTG
>CALVEE010000192.1 GCA_944326495.1 Candidatus Gastranaerophilales bacterium
TGTATTAGGTAAAAATGCTTTATCCAAAGAAATGAGTGCCAAAAAAGGGTTTCAGAAAGGCGAAATTATTGAAAAAAGGATAGTCAAAATGCGCCCTGATGTCGTACGAACCGGTGATGTGCGGGTAGTTTTTGTCTCAAACGGTAATGTTATGGTATCAATCGATGCAACAGCAATGGCAGACGGAATGTGCGGAGATTATATAAACGTAGAAAACAAAAATTATAAAAAAGTCTATAACGGAAAAGTTATCGGGGAAAATAAGGTATTAGTTAATATTTGATTTTGTATTTGTTGGGTTTCACCCAACCTACAACTACTATTCTAATCATTGAGACGAAAAAGATAAAAAAAGTTCCATAAAATTTAAATCCGATACATTCAATAATGCATCGGATTTAAAAAATATTAAACAACCCTTGAAAGATGTCCCGGTTTTTTGCCGCTTTCCTCTTCTGTGGCAAACTTCGGAGATAGCCATCCGCCTTTGTATCCGGCATATCCGAGCCCTGCAAGGACTACAGCGGCACCAGTGATTAACGAAGCCTTCTTGTGAGAATGTAGCCACTGTTTTACACCTCTAAATGTTCTACCTTCAGATTCTGCCTCCAGCTTTGACAAGTCTAATTTTAAAGCTTCATCTTTTAATAAATTCTTTCCTTTTGCTTTAAAATGTAATTCGTCATATAATTTTTGTGTCGAACTTCCATCCGGATTCATCCAGCCATTTTCCTTCCAGGTAGTTTTCAAATCAACATGGTTCTTCCACAATCTTTCGGCTACATCTGTATTTCTGTCTTTGATTGCCCGTTCCATACATTCAGCCATTTCATCTGATATAATTGAGTCACGAAGTTTCTGTAAAGCTTTTTGATAATTCTTATCACCTTTTAACTGTTTTTCAAATAAGCTTTCCGGAATATCAGTACCAATTTTTGACTTGTAATCATTCTTAAGTTTTTTAGAAACAGTTTCTTTTACCTTATTGAAAGCATCCTGTTCATCTTTAGAAGCAACTTTTAAGGCATCAGCTTCAGTCATATAATATTCATGTTTACCTTTATAACCATTTATATATTTTGCATGTTCGCTATCAGTAGGATCAAATACCTTTTGATCCATACCCTGAACTTTAGGAACAATCGGAATACAGCCTTTTTTCATTGCTTCCAAATCCGTTAACTCGCACGGTGCAAACCTAGAAGCCAGATTTGCATAATCAGCGGCTGCCGCGAAACTGCTTCCAGGAGTCCAGCCGTCAAGAAGCAAGATTCTTCCTCTAAACATTTCATCTTTATTTAAATCTGTTACAAGTTCAGTGACTTCTTTTAAATTCTTCATATCACCGCCAAATACGTAGATAGAATTTTTATCGCCAGTTTTTTTGACATATTTTACAAATGCCTCTAAACCTGTATCCATACCCTTTTGGAAATCCCCACGTCCCCAGCTTGTGAACATTGCTATATCTTGGCCCTTTTCAAGCATATCAAGGTATTTTTTATCAATTCCACCTAAAATTTTAAAGTTTCTACCGGTTCCGCCTGTAACTGCCGCAGAAAAGCCGCTACCAGCATCAAGCCATTTTTTATCTTTTTCACTAAAAAGCTGCGAACCAATAAAATCATTATTCAATCTTTTAAGTAAACTGATTTTATTTTGTCTTTTAATTTCTCTTACATGTTTTAAATCGTACTTTTTATTTTCATCAAATGCCAAAAATTTGGGAAGTACAACTTCTTTTCCGTCTTTTAACTTTATTTTACAGTCTTTTTGATAGTATTCCTGCAGCCCGTCTGTTGTAAAACCGGAGGCGTTAGGATCCATTAAAACATTAATAATACCATCAAAAATGTTTTTCTCTCCAAGTTCTTTTAATCTCTTGTATAAAGCAGGTGATACGAGTTCATTTTCTACAATACTTTTAAAATACTTATTTGATACAGTAGTAAAACGCGGTAAAAATCCTTTATCACCATACGCAATAGAAAACATTACGGCATTTGTTTGGCCTCTTGCATCTAATATCTCTTTAGGAAGTAACGATTTCAAAAATGCATCTTCCTTGCCGAGTTTCAAAGCTTCTGTATATTCTTTACTGTCAATAATTTTCTTTATCTCTCCCGGTTTTGCAAGTGCAACAACCGCATCTTTAGTACCTAGAGAGTACATATATCCATCACATAAGTTATGTCCTATAGACGTTACGACTTTATCTTGCCAATAAGGTTCTCCGCCCGCATTTAATTCAGCTACATAATGTACCAGAGGCATTGCCTGGCCATCATGACACATTATGAATTTTGGATCAAATCCCATTTTTTCTTTCAAAGAAGGTAACAGCTCTGCTGTAGCTTTAGCTTCCTTCGGATATGGCAATCCTTGCCAGCCAACAGATAAACTCTTTGCTACATTATCCCCAGTTGCTGTGGAATAACTCCCATCTGCATATGGTTTAGCCATACTTGCTGTAGCATCTACATATGTAAAGGTTATGTCGATTTTGTTAATCATATCATCAGTCCAGCGATTTTTACGCATCAGATTTTTCATCTTTTCATCTTTTCTGACTTTGTAAATACCGACAGGAACATCATTTTCTAAACCCCAGCTAATTTTAGAAGTCTTTACTTCATCTAAAATAAATGCTTTTTTTGCATGTTCATCTTGTTTCAAAAAATCTGCTAAGTCTACATCTTTACCAATTACTTCATTCGTTGCAAATACAGCCCCTTCATAAGCTTTAAACGGATGATCCGACGGTAAATTTGCCGGAATTCGTCTTAAGGTAACACCATCCTGCTTAATACCTACTATTTCCTTTGTATTTGGATCTATATCAGGAACATATTTTACATCCTGATTATATAAAGGAATGTTTTCAATTATTTTATCAAAACCTTCATGGTTAAAAAATAAGTCGTTTCCAACCGTTGCAACACCACCGCTTCCAAAACCCAGCATTGAAATTTCGGATATTTGATGAAATAAATGCTTTGGATTTCCGCCCCTAAACGATATTACGCTCATACCGCCGGGAATATTTGCAGGCTGCGGTTCTGTTACATTTGCGCCCCTGGCTTTTGAGACTTTCAAACCAGTATAATCTGTTCCGATTGCGTTGATTTTCATAAACGACTCCTTACACACATAACTTCTATATATATAAAAATACACACATAAAAAAAATTAACCTTTTATCCCTTTTTATTAAGAAATGTTAAGTAAATTTTTGTTACAATCTCTGAGAATATCGTATCAAATAATAATCTATTTTCAATAGACAGAAGAACAATGGTTTGTAAACTTTTGTAACAAAACCTTCAACTTCTAAACAGAAAAAGCAATTTTTTTCACAACAATTACTTTATATAAGTAAGGTTAGATAAATATAGGTTAGGTAGGTATGATTAATAATATTACGACTATGGACACACGTCCGCAGATGGCCGTTGCAAAACCGACTGCATCTGTTCAGAATATGGGCATGCCCCCGATTCTCGGATTCAAAACTCCGCCTTTGAAAGAGAAGGCAAAAATTCAGGTTAAGAAGGTTAAAAGAGGTGACAATCTGATTATACCGGGTGTCATTGATGATGATTATGTTGATATAGTCGAAGAGTATGTGACGATTGAAAACAATAATCAGGAACAAAATTTCTTTGCAAATCACATTAACAATCCCATAAAAATAAAGCGTAAGATTAAATACTTGAAGAACTGTTATCTTATAGATTTTATTCAATCCCCCAAACCCCGGTGCGGCCTTGGGACAGAAGCTATTAAAAATCTTGCGGAAAAAGCAATGTTTGACCCCAAAGCACAAGGGAGAATTGTGACTTATTCTATCCCGATGATTAAGGAAATGTCGCCGGCGCTGTTTTTCTACAAACTCGGATTTAGATTTACTTCACCGGAGGCCAACAAATATATGGAAGAGTGTTTGGTTAAGAATATTCCGGATATTCCTGCCCAGACGGGTATGATGTATCTGCCAAAATCAAAACTGCATAAACTTTTAAGATATGGAGAATTGTTCTAAAAATGATAGAAGCACATTATTCTACAGATACAAAAGTTAAACGAACCAAGACAGGAGCTGTAGAAGCTCCTGCGGTGCTGCCAAAACATCAATTATTTTCAGACAGCGGAGCTAACCAAAAAATAAATTCAATTAATACTGATATTTATGAAGGTGCAAAAAAGGAGAAGAAAAAACATGAGTTTAATAAATCACTTTATTTTAAAATTTTTGGCGGAGTTACTTTACTTACCGCAGGTATCGCCGGTATATATAAAATCAAAAACTTCTTTAGAAAATCTTAATTAGGTAAAAAATATTTTTTACGATAAAATTATGGGGTGAAAGAGAGGTAAATATGTGCGGAATCGTTGGATACGTTGGAAATAAAAAGGCTGTAGATATTTTGCTGGAAGGTTTAACAAGCCTGGAATACAGGGGATATGATTCTTCCGGTATTGCTGTAAATATAGACGGAAAAGTTGAACTTTTTAAGGCGGCAGGAAAATTACAGAACCTAAAAAATATTGTAGAAAAAAATTATACAGAGATTTCCAAATCCACAATCGGTATCGGCCACATCAGATGGGCAACACACGGTGCGCCTACAATAGAAAATGCTCACCCGCATTCTTGCAATTGCGGTAAAGTCGCAGTTGTTCATAATGGGATTATTGAGAATTTCAAAGAATTAAAAGAAAAGCTTGAAAAACGCGGCTGCACCTTCCGCTCTCAAACTGATACCGAAACAATTGCGCATCTTGTTGCTACAAAATTCGGAGAAACACATGATTTAACTGAAGCAGTAAGACTTGCTACAAGGGAAATTGAAGGAGCGTATGCTCTATGCGTTATACATCAGGATTTACCTCATACAATTGTTGCAACAAGAAGAAATGCTCCGCTTGTTGTAGGTTTAGGAGACGGTGAAAATTATGTTGCATCAGATGTTCCTGCATTGATTCAATATACAAAGAAAGCAATGTATCTTGAAGATAACCAGATTGTTACATTAACTCCAGACTCTATTCAGCTGATTGATATTGATAACAAGCCTTTGGAACAAAAAATTGAAACACTGCCCTGGGAACCTGTTGCTTTAAGCAAGATGGGATACAAACATTTCATGCTTAAAGAAATTCATGAACAGCCTGATGTGGTTAGAAATGTTTTATCCGGAAAGCTTAGAGCAATTGACGAGAATGTTATCTTGAAAGAAGTTACACTTGATAGAGAAACGCTAAAAAATCTAAACCGTATTCAGATTGTAGCCTGCGGTACATCATTACATGCTGCAATGGTCGGAAAATATATTATTGAAGATTTTTGCGGAATCTCTGTTGATGTAGAGCCTTCCAGCGAATATATTTACAGAAAAACTATTACAGATAAGAATACTCTTGTAATAGGGGTTTCACAGTCAGGTGAGACAGCCGATACTATAACAGCCGTAAGACAGGCCAAGAGCAAAGGCTCTCATATTCTAATTGTTACTAACCGTCCGGATTCAACTATGGCAAGAGAAGCCGACAGCCTTATACCAGTTAACGCCGGAATTGAAGTTTCCGTTGCGGCTACAAAATCATATATGGCACAGTTGATTTCGTTCTATCTGCTTGCTATTTATATGGCAGAAGTTAAGGGAATAAATAATTTAAAGGATTTGAAACACGAATTGATAATTCTTCCGCAAAAAATTGAAAAGGTCTTAGCTCATAAAGAAGAAATTCAAAAATGCGCAAGAAAATTTTCCGGTTCAAAAGACTTTATCTTTATTGCACGCGGAATAAACTTCCCGACGGCTTTAGAAGGCGCTTTAAAACTTAAAGAAATAAGTTATATAAATGCTACAGGATATACAGCCGGAGAACTTAAGCACGGGCCTATTGCAATGCTTGATGAATCCATGCCGGTGCTTTCAATTTTGATGAAGGGAAAAGTTTATGACAAGATTCTTTCAAATTCAGAAGAGGCAAAGGCAAGAAATGCCAGAATGATTGCGCTTACAGATTCAGATGATGAAAAATTAAATGAGCTGTTTGAAAGTATAATAAGAATCCCTGAGATTTCAGAAATCTTATCACCTGCGCTTGCAGTTGTACCTCTACAGTTATTGGCATATTACATAGCAGAATTTTTAGGCAAAGACGTTGACCAGCCGAGAAATTTAGCAAAATCTGTTACGGTAGAATAATATGCAAGTGATTTCAGAAATAGTCGAAATACCTAACAATCACGCACCTTCTGTAGAATATATAGAAGGCGAGTTAACAAAACGCAACATTAATCCGCTTAGATGGGCTGTTGTTCATGTTAGTGATACAATATATACAGTAAGTGTTGCGAATTTAAAGGAATAGGAAGGAATTTATGAACGCTACTCAATTAAAATATGATATTAAAGATATCAACCTCGCAGAACAAGGTAAAAATAACATCGAATGGGCAATGAAAGACATGCCTGTTTTAAGAAAAATAAGAGAAAGATTTTTGAGAGAAAAACCTTTTGCAGGATTAAAATTATCTGCCTGCGTGCATGTTACAAAAGAGACTGCTGCATTATGCACAGTAATGAAAGACGGCGGGGCTGATGCTGTTTTAATTGCATCAAATCCTTTATCAACTCAAGATGATGTTGCAGCCGCTCTTGTTAAATACTGGGATATTCCGGTTTTGGGCTACGCCGGAGAATCTGTTGAAGTGTATAGAGACCATGTACGCTCAGCCTTAGACCATAGCCCTGATATCATTATAGATGACGGGAGCGATTTGGTTGCAACTCTTCACGCTGAAAGACCGGAGATGGCAAATCATATTATAGGCTCTACTGAAGAAACTACAACAGGGATTATAAGATTACAAGCATTGGAAAATCAAGGCGAATTAAGATTCCCGGCGTTAGGTGTTAATACAAGTTTAACAAAACACCTATACGACAACCGCTACGGTACAGGCCAGAGCGCAATGGACGGTATTATGAGAGCTGCAAATATTCTTATCGCCGGTAAAACCGTTGTAATCTCGGGTTACGGCTGGTGTGGAAGAGGCTGCGCCCTAAGAGCAAAGGCATTAGGTGCAAACGTTATTGTATGTGAGGTTGATCCTCTTAAAGCTCTTGAAGCTGCAATGGAAGGATATAGAGTAATGCCGATAGCAGAAGCTGCTAAAGAGGGCGATATCTTCTTAACAGTTACCGGAGATAAACATGTTGTCGACGTACAACACATTATGACAATGAAAGAAGGAGCTTTCTTATGTAACGCAGGACACTTTGACCACGAAGTTAATGTTCCTGATTTGAAAGGACATACAGTTGAGATTAAACGCATCAGACCATTCTTAGACGAATATAAACTGACTAACGGCAAATCTGTATACGTCCTGGCTGAAGGAAGATTAGTTAACCTTGTTGCTGCAGAAGGCCACCCGGCATCTGTTATGGATATGAGCTTTGCTAATCAGGCTCTCGGCATTGAATTTCTTGTTAAAAATAAAGGAAAATTGGAAAATAAACTTTATACGCTTCCT
>CALVEE010000193.1 GCA_944326495.1 Candidatus Gastranaerophilales bacterium
ATATAAACCGTTGTAAGAAGCGCAAATACAAGAGCCTGAACACACGCAACCAGAACCTCAAAGAACATTACCGGAAGCGGAAGCACATATGCGCAAATCCCTAACAGAGCGGTCATTAAACATTCACCTGCCAATATATTACCGAATAAACGTAAAGCCAGCGTGAGCGGTCTTGTTATCATATCCATAATTTCCAGTATCGCCATAAAGAACGACATCGGGCTAAAATCGTGCAGGAAGAACTTGAATTTCTTTTTCATAAACCCTGCGCCGACATAATAAACAAGAACGATAATCGCTAAAGCGGCAGTTAAGTTTATATCGTTTGTCGGAGAAGCCATTTCTCCTGTTTTTAATTCAATCATTCTGAGAGGTAACTGTCCCATCAGGTTTGCTGTAATAATAAATAAAAATAATGACGCAATAAGAGGAACATGCTTTCTGCCCTCTTTTGG
The DNA here is from genome assembly GCA_944326495.1 of Candidatus Gastranaerophilales bacterium. Lineage (GTDB taxonomy): Bacteria > Cyanobacteriota > Vampirovibrionia > Gastranaerophilales > Gastranaerophilaceae > CAG-196. Next base: position 456 of record CALVEE010000193.1, read on the forward strand.
CATCAAACTGTCTACAAGCCCCCAGAACGCACTCAGTATCCCTTCAAATGCAAGCTGCAGCTTTGTCGGAAAAATAGTAAGCTTTCTGGTTGCAATAAAAGATACAATGAGCAAAAACGCCATAGCCGCCCACATAGTAATAAGTGTATCCATATTAAAAGCCATTGTATGTCCGCCTATTACTTTATTTACAATCCAATGTCCTTCACTCATTGAATAACCTCTCTCTTTTCCAAGTCGATACTAGCACAAAAATTTGAGATGTGCAAGTAGCAGGGGTAAATAATTTCTAAAAAAGTAGCAAATATTTTATCCCGCTAGCATGCTTTAAAAATACAGAAACTTACAATTTTCTAAATACATTACAAGTCATTATCGTCATCTCTAAATGGCTTTATCAGAATTTCATCAGGATAAACATACATATCATCATTCTGATCTAATGGAAAAATAATAATATTATTTGTGTGTTTAGCTTCCTCTTCTGCCTTGCTTTCTTTTTTTAAAGGTTTAACATAGTCAAAAGAAATTTTTTCAGTCTCATTAACCAATTCCCGAAGCAGTTGTCCTATTTTTTCAAGGATCAGAAAATTTCTTTCAACTGGTTTAAGTTTTCTTTTGGAATTTTTTAAAACATTTTTTCTTATATATAAAATACATTCTAAATTTCCAGACATGAGTTTTGCAAGTCCCAGCAAGTCATATAGCTCATTCAATAAGAATTCGTATTTTACTATTAGATCGTGTTCTTCTTCTTCAATCAAAAATGACTCCTTATCGCATTCGCGAAAGCGATAAGTTAATTTTATCACTAATATTTAAAGTATGCAAGAGAAACAAGAATTAGCAAAAAAGAAAAAAATTATATTAGAAGCTTTTGCTAAAACTCTAAAAGACTTAAGAGGCGAGCAGAGTCAATTCAAATTTTGCAGTGAGAACGATATTAGTTTGGATATTATAAGTAAGTGTGAACGTGGAATAAAAGATCCTCAACTGACAACATTATATAAAATTGCAGAAGGTTATGATTTAACATTCGCAGAATTAGCGTTAAAAATAGAAGCTAACTTACCAGCCCGCTTTTTTCTTATAGAAAAATAATTAGCATTTTAATGTATCTCGTTCACGAAAGCGAAATATCTAAGAATAGAATAGAATTTCTATATGCAAAAGGACAATGCTGAAAATAAAAAACTGATACGTAAGGCATTAGCAAGCACAATGAGAGAATGCCGAGGTGACAAAAGCTTATTTAAGTTTAGTAGTGAGAATGATATCCCTCTTTCTGTTGTCAGTCAAGCAGAGCGAGGCTTAAAAGACCCTCAACTTACAACTATTTTTAAACTGGCAGAAGCATATTCATTGTCTCCGGAAGCTTTTATTCAAAAAATTGCATCTTTGCTGCCGTCAAATTTTTCTATGATTGACAAATAATATTAAGATAAGGTAATGTCAATTTTAATTTATTCTGCGTCTTACATACTCTCCAACAAGCATTCCCAAATTGCTTAATCTAATCTTATTTCCGCGTTATCAGTAGTTACAATTTCATTTTCAGTTTCGTAATATTCCTCAGAAAGCTGTGTATCAGTTATTTTTACATCAACTAACTTCTTCAGGATTTCGATATAATCCAGACACTTCTTACCTTTTACTCCATGTGTTTCCATCTGTATTTCACCGTTTGGCAGTAATTTTATTTTTAATTTCTTTCCAGACATATATAAACTCCTTAATCCAAATTAACAGTTAAAACTATTGTATTATCATCCATGACTTCTTCATCTTCTATCTGCATATTATTTTCTTTAAGTTTATCAACAATATTAAGATAGGCTTCTTCCTGAACATTAAGCGCGTATTCGGAACTTAAATCTCCAAGTTTTTCTTCCGCATTATCAGTATTCTGGCAGGAAATTCTCAAAAAATAAGGCTTATCCGCTTCCATTTTCTCAAACAAAAGCGCATAATTGTCGACTTTACCTGTAATTCTTCCGAATTCATCCTCTAAAATTCCGCTGACTCCGTGCTCTTCAAGAGTTTTTACAAGAATATCTTTATCCATAAATGCGGTTTCAAAACTTTTTTCAATAAAATGCTTATCCGTAATAACAGTAACGTCCTCACAAGGCGCCTGAATGTTGTTTAAGCTCTTCAAATCAATATCCGTATCAAGTCCGCCGACTTCATCTCTGGATTGTATAGCTCCTACTACAACAGAGCCTATAATCCAGGCGAGCGCATAAGGTAGTGCAAATACCGTACAAGACATATAAAAATCTCCTATCTTCTAAAAATCTAA
>CALVEE010000194.1 GCA_944326495.1 Candidatus Gastranaerophilales bacterium
GTATTCTTCTATCCGCTAAACAGGATGATAACAAGGTTATTATTGAAGTTATGGATGACGGACACGGATTTAACCTTGAAAAAATTAAGGAGCGCGCTGTATCAAGAGGCTTCTTAACACAGGAAGATATCGACTCCATGACTGATGAAGCCATTATGAATATCATTTTCTGGCCGGGATTTACTACAGGAGATTCTATAACAAGTATTTCCGGACGCGGTATCGGGCTGGATGTAGTTAAAACAAAGATTTCACAGCTGAATGGTAAAGTTAAGGTTATTTCGGAATTCGGCAAAGGAAGCTGCGTGCATATCGAAATTCCGGTTACACTTACAACTCTAAGAGTATTTCTTGTAAAAATTTCAGAACAGATTTTTGCTATCCCTATTCAGGTGATTACAACATTTATTTTGAAAAACCGGAATGAAATAAAAACCAATAACGGCCTGCGCTCTATTGTGTATAACGGGAACATTATCCCGCTTTATTACCTGTCTGATATCCTGCAGCTCAAACCGGTTCCAAGAGGCGACAAAGAGACTATTTTAATACTTGAAGCCGACGATAAAACGATAGGGCTTGTTGTTGATAAGCTCCTCGGGGATCAGGATATTCTCCAGAAAAAACTTTCACCGCCTCTATATAAGGTCAAAAACATATCAGGCATTACTAACCTTGCCTCGGGTGAACTGTGCTTAATCCTGAACATGCAGGATATTATGCATTATGATTTCAATAAAGCTGTCACTTCATCTGCCGCCCCTCCGGCTCTTCCTAATGACATAATTTCATATAAACGAATTCTGATTGTAGACGATTCAATAACTACAAGGACAATGATAAAAAATATTCTTATGAATGTCGGCTACAGTGTAGACGCAGTATTAGATGCACAGGAAGCTCTGGTTAAATTGAAATTAAATCATTATGATTTAATCCTTACAGATTTAACAATGCCGAAAATCGACGGCTATGAATTCATAGAGCGGCTAAAAAATGATGAGATGTACGCCGATATTCCTATTGTTGTTATGAGTTCGCTTCCCGAAAAAACAGCCTTAAAGCGTCTGTCACAGTTTAAAATTGAACACTACATATCCAAAGACAACTTTAATCAGGTTGAATTCCTGCATCAGGTTAAAAGAATTCTAACTAAATATCATCACGCTTAGAATTCAAATACTTTGCAACAGGTTCCGGCACAAACCCCGAAATATCGCCTTTGTTTAAGAGAATTTCTCTTACGCAGGAGGAAGATATGAAGTTGTATTCGGGTTTTGTTATAAGAAACACTGTTTTTATGCTGTCATATAATGCGTGGTTTGTCTGCGAAAGCTGGAGTTCGTATTCAAAGTCAAAAGAAGTTCTTAGTCCTCTTAAAAGTACAGATGCACCGCGCTTTTTAGCGTACTCTACTGTCAGCCCCTGAAAGCAGTCGACTTCAACATTAGGAATATCTTTTATGCTCTCCTGAATAAGCTCCGCCCTTGTGCTTACCGGAAGAAATCCATTTTTATCTGCATTATACGCAACCGCAATGATAACCTTATCAAAGATTTCAGCCCCGCTTTTTAAAATATCAATATGTCCGTTTGTAATCGGGTCAAAACTGCCCGGATAGATTGCAATAGTCATTTGGTCTCCTTGTGGTAGTTATTATATCACAAAAACGTTTGTTTATGGTAAAATCAGAGAAAATAAGGGGAGAATATATGTCAATTATTATAATGATTTTACTTTTAAGCTTGTTAATTCTTGTACATGAAGCAGGACATTTTCTTGCAGCACGCGCATTTGGGATAAAAGTGGATAAATTCGGTTTCGGGCTTCCTGTAGGGCCGACTTTATACAGAGGTAAAATCGGCGATGTTGAAATACTGGTTCACGCATTCCTCTTAGGCGGTTATGTTTCCTTTCCTGATGATGACAAAGATTGCGGGCTTCCTAAAGATTCTCCCGAAAGATTTGTGAATAAACCTGTATGGCAAAGAGCTATTGTAGTTTCAGCAGGGGTTATAGCAAACGTAATCTGCGCAATTGCTCTTGTTATGCTTGTTGCGGTAGTCTCTCACAAACTGCCTTCCGGAAACTACAAAGTCTATACTGCAAGTATAAGCGCACCTAAAGATGCAAGCATATGGAAATCAGGGATTAAAGAGGGGGATAGAATTCTGGAAGTTAACGGATGTGAGATTAATAATGTCTATTCGTTTGTAACCCTTGTGAAAAACAGTGCTAAATCAGGCGGAGTAATCTCTCAGGCAGTTATTGATAAGAACTTTGAGAAGTTAAAAGACTTAAACCCCGGGCTTTCAAAAGATGAAATAATTCCAGCCGGTATTGCAATAAGACTTCCGGAGGATTTGGATAAGGATGTAATTACAATGGATAAATATGCGCTCAAAGGCGCTAAATATTTTAAACGTGAAGGCGTTATAAAATTTGATGAGAAACTTAAACCTTTATCTAAAGAGCTTGAGGGTAAAACGGTTTATACATCTGACGGCAAATATACAATGTATGAAGTTGCCCAAACTCTCTCCAACGGTGTTCATCCGATAAGTATTATAGTTGAGCGCGGGGGGAAAAATATCACACTCAATCCGATTTTTCCGGACGAAAAAGGTGTAATCGGTATCGGCCTAAGCGCACAGCAGACTATGATAGAGACCAAAACCATACCTGCAGTTGTTAAAGGAAGCTGTGTTTATTTGTGGGATAACACATACATGATGATGTATTCTCTGGGGCAGTTGTTTACAGGAAATATTCCGCTTAAAGATATGCACGGCGTTGTTGCGATTACCAAAATCGGCGGCGATATGATTGAAAAAAGCGGCAAGTCATCAGGAATTCTTCTTGCGGCATTAATCTCCATGAACCTTGCGATATTAAATATTCTTCCAATACCGGCACTTGACGGTGGTCATCTATTCTTCCTGTTAGTAGAAAAAATTATGGGAAAACCGCTTGATGAAAAGGTTATTGAGATAATATCATCGGTATTCTTCTCGCTGCTTATTATTCTTATGATATTAGTAGTATTTAACGATATAACCCTGCTTGTGGGTAAGTAGTAAGATTCTGATCTTTACAGGGTTATTATTGTTATGTAATTGATGAAAATTGTTTTTTAACAATAAAGGAGGGGGGGCAGTTCATACCTGCCCAACAATAACTTATAATTATATTATTTAAATAAATTGCTCTTTTAAAATTCTTTTTATAATTTTTTATATGTACTTACTGGCAGCCCCCTCACCGCATCCGTAGTTTTCGGCTCCCGCCTCAAACACGGCTGCTCCTCTCCTGTAAGGCATTAGTGTCCAAGAAAAATTGAAAAGAGAAACCCGTATATAAATATATCTCACAATTTGCCAGAAATAATATAATGTAAAGACATAAAAAAGACCCCTCACCCGAATTTCAAAGTTTCGCTATT
>CALVEE010000195.1 GCA_944326495.1 Candidatus Gastranaerophilales bacterium
ACCATCGCCGCCATATATGATATTGTTTAGTGTACTTGCAACTGTTGAAATAGTATCATCTAAATCCCCGCCGTGAAATTCATTTCTGGAACCATTAATGATTATATTATGCTTTACATCACTTTGACCGGTTATTTTAAAATCTGAGCCTAGAAAAGTTATTTCCCCGGTAGAATTGTCTTTAATGTATGAAAGTGCCTGCGCTGTTGCAAGTTTATTTTGAACAGTGTATTCTACGCCATCTATATTAACGACTTTGGTTGCATTACCAGCTAAATCCACAGCCCCTTCAATAGTATCACCGGTGCTTAAAGGAAAAACAGCAGACGAAGAGGCTGATATTTTCGCCCCTCCGTCTGTTGCCGGTGTAAATGCCGCAGGAGTGTATTGTGTATCGTTATGTTTTTTAGGATATATTTCTCCTGCATTTGAAACTTTTGCTGATGCTGAAAGGCGATTTACTGCAGTTGTTACAGCATCTTCTCTCGGCGTTTCGTATAAATTCATTCCGTTATATTCAATAGAATTTCTTATCCGCTCTATTTCTTCTATTATCTCATCAGCTTCGCTCTGCATTGCTTCACGCGCATCAGCGCCGTAACTATCATTAGAAGCCTGCTCCGCTAACGCCCTCAAGCGTTCTAGAAGCCCCTGAATTTCTTCCAGTCCGCCTTCTGCTGTTTGCAGCATTGCAAGCCCGTTTTCAGTATTAGACTGTACCTGAAGCATTGAGCTAATCTTTGTATTCAAATCTGTTATTATTGAATAACCGGCAGCATTATCTTTAGCATGATTCACCTTATAACCAGAGGTCATCCGCTCGATTGCAGAATTCAGCCCCAGAGTATTCTCACTCAGGGTGCGTTGTAATATTAAATCACCGACATCGCTTCCAAAGGTTATCATAGGCAACCTCTGTTTTGGATGTATCTCGCGATGGCTACAATGCAGTAGAGGTGCCTATTTTGCCCCCCCCCCCGAGCAGAGCATCACAAATCAAGCCCTTTTCAGGGGTGCAGAATATCAAATCCTTGATGTAAAATGCTACTTCCATAACGATACCATATATCCTTATTATATATTATACACGTATATGAAAGATTTTGCAACATTGCGGAATATTTGAAAATTTAATTAATTTTCAATAACTTCTATTCCATCATCTGAAACAAATTGAATTCCAAATTTAGCTCGGAATAAGTAGCGAACAGTGTTACTCTGTATTTCATACATCATTTTATTGAATAAATCATAAGCTTCTTTTTTATATTCAATAAGCGGATCTTTCTGACCGTAAGCACGTAGTCCAATACCGTCTTTTAACATATCTATATTATGAAGGTGATCTATCCACTGATTATCAACTACTCTTAAAAGAATGTCTCGTTCTAAAGAGCGTACAATATTATTTGATGAGAATGCTTCTTGTTTTTCAAATGACGGATCATACTGCTCAGAAATTGTATTATAAAAATTAATGATTTCTTCTTCATGCTCTTTGTATGCTTTTTGTGCAGCATCCTTCAATGAATCATATATTCTTGAATATCGATATGACTTGATATCTTCAACTGTAATATATGACAATTGCGGAATGGTAGAATGAAGTTCTTTAATAAGAGTATTCAAATCTTCAGGTATATATTCTTCCGGATTCATCTCTGGAGTAATGTAACTCTTAAGAAGCCTGTCAATTTCTTTATCTATCATGTATTCAATATCAGGGCTTAAATTTTTCCCTTCAAGAACTTTTCTTCTTTGTGCGTAGAATTTTTCTCTTTGAATATTCATTACATCGTCATATTGGAGTACGTTTTTACGTATATCAAAATGATAAGTTTCGACTTTCTTTTGAGCCGATTGAATTTGTCTCGTTATTAGAGAAGATTCTATTGCCATATTTTCTTCTACATTAAGCATATTCATTAAATTAGTAATCTTATCACCGCCGAATATTCTCATTAAGTTATCTTCAAGAGATAAGAAAAATCTTGTTGAGCCGGGGTCGCCCTGTCTTGCTGCACGACCTCTAAGCTGGTTGTCAATTCTTCTGGACTCATGTCTTTCTGTTCCAATTACATGAAGTCCGCCGAGCTCTACAACTTTTGCATGCTCTTTTTCGGTAATCTCTCGGGCTTTTTTTAGAGCATCTTCTTTTAGTTCGTCATATTTTGAACTGTCAGGTGTAACGCCTCTTTTTTCTAAATCTTCTTTAGCAAGAAATTCTGCATTACCGCCTAACAGAATATCAGTACCGCGGCCTGCCATATTCGTGGCAATTGTAACGGCACCTACACGCCCGGCTTGGGCAATTATATAAGCTTCTTTTTCATGCTGTTTTGCATTTAAGACATTATGCTTAATCCCTTTTCTGTTTAAAAGAGCAGAAATGTATTCTGATTTTTCGATACTTACGGTGCCGACTAACACCGGACGACCGATTTTATTCTGTTCAATAATATCATCAACAACAGCATTGTATTTAGCTTTTTCTGTTTTATAAATAACATCAGGATAATTAATTCTGATATCAGGCTTGTTTGTAGGAATAACAGTGACTTCAAGGTTATAGATTTTGCCGAATTCAGCCTCTTCTGTCATAGCAGTACCAGTCATTCCGGAAAGCTTCGGGTAAAGTCTAAACAGGTTCTGGAAAGTAATACTTGCTAATGTTTGCGTTTCATCCTGAATTTCCACTCCTTCTTTAGCTTCAATTGCTTGATGCAGTCCGTCTGACCAGCGCCTTCCCGGCATTAAGCGGCCTGTGAACTCGTCTACAATCATTATTTCACCGTCTTTTACAACGTAATCCGTATCTTTGATAAATAATTCTTTTGCTTTTAGAGCATTTAAAAGGTCATGAGCGTACTGGTTATTGATATCAAACAAATCTTTACAGCCGATAATTTCTTGAGCTCTGTCGATACCGTCTTCTGTAAAGATAACATTTTTATTTTTTTCATCAACCTCATAATCCTTATTTTTTTCTAATTGCGGTGCAACTTTAGCCATAAGTGTATAAGTGTCTGCAGATTTTTCAACCCGTCCGCTTATAATAAGAGGAGTTCTAGCTTCATCTATCAAAATACTGTCTACTTCATCAATTATTGCATAATTGAATGGTCTTTGAACAAGCATATCTTTTGATGTAGCCATATTATCCCTTAAGTAGTCAAACCCGAACTCATTGTTTGTTCCATATGTAATATCGCATCTGTATGCTTCTCTTTTGCGGTTGAATTCTTCTGCATCATGCTGATTAGAAAGAATTACGCCGACTGTCAGTCCTAAGAATTTATAGATTTGCCCCATCCATTCACTGTCACGCTTGGCCAGGTAATCATTAACTGTTACTACATGCACACCTTTGCCAGTCAGAGCATTCAAGTATGCAGCAAGGGTTGCAACAAGAGTCTTACCTTCACCGGTTCTCATCTCTGCAATATGCCCGTTATGAAGAAAATAACCGCCTATTAACTGAACATCAAAATGGCGCATGTTCAAGACTCTTTTTCCGGCTTCTCTTACAGTAGCAAAAGCTTCCGGCAAGATTTTATCCAGAGCTTCTTTTTCTAAAATTCTGTCAGCTTTTTCATTATCTGATGTCGGGCGTTTTGCTAGAATAGACTTAAACTCGTCTGTTTTAGCTCTTAATTCTTCATCCGTAAGTTTTTCGAATTCAGGCTCAAGCGCATTTATATGGTCGATTATTCCTTGTATTTTTTTTACTTTCTTTTCGTTGGGATCACCCATGATTTTTAATAAACAATTTAACATACCAATCCTCTCCAATTAAAATAATAATAGCATAAACAGGGTAAAAAAACGATATCAAATAAAATAGCCCAAACAGGCAGGAAAAATTTTACGCTGATTTATAAAGCGTATTAAGTACAATTAATAATTTTTCACCCGTTTTTACACAAAATATTAAGTTTTGTAAAGCTGTGAATGTCAGAAATCACGGCTATTTTAGCAAGTTTAGATATTTTTTCAAACAAAATTGATTTACCCCCTTGACTTAAAATTCTTATGTGCAATAATATAAATACACACTTTAAGTGTAGCCGAAACACTAAATAGCAATATACCCCAAAAATCATATAAACTCCTAGATAATAAACACTAAAAAGACC
>CALVEE010000196.1 GCA_944326495.1 Candidatus Gastranaerophilales bacterium
GAACATCCAAGATACCACCAGAACAGACGTTTGCAGCAAGCCCGGATGCAAAGAAAAATCAGGCAGTCGCAAAGACGGCTCAATCGTCTGCGTGCGTTTTGGAAATTCTTTCTTGTAGTCAGTTTAATATTATTGTGTTTCTTTATTTTAAAAATGCCTCAATGGAGGCTGCATACTAATGCATTTGACAGCTTAAACAGCCCTGCACTTGAAATTGTTAACAATAGAATTGTACCTGAACAAAAAATTTTATCAGCCTTAAGGCGCAATCAAGTTCCTTTACAGCCAATTTTTCTTGTTAAAACTGATAACTTGAAGAAAAGTATAAAACAGCTTGAACCGGTGAGAGATGTTTATATCAGACGGTTCTGGTTTCCGGCAAGGCTGCAGATTATTGTAATAGAAAGAACCCCTGCTATTACAATTTCTCCGGATATAGAAGTACCTCCAATTGCGTTTTTTTCAGTGGACGGCAAACTTATCGGGCGTGAATATATGTCAAGAATTGACGATTATAAAACAGTGAAAGTTATTACATACGGAAGCGGGGATGACTATAGAAACTGGGATAGAACAAAAGTTAATAACTTTAAAAAGCTTGCTGCTACAGTAGAGATGGATTCCGGTGAAGAAGTTGAATATATAGACTACAGAAACCCTAAAGATGTTTATGTTAAAATTCCGACAGTTAATATAAGACTCGGAAGCTTTAATGCCGGAACTTTTGATAAAATACACAGAATTCCGTCTCTGCTTCCGCAGGTTAAAATGCTTAACAAAAAAGTTAAATACATTGACTTAAGATGGGATACAAACTATATTAAGCTGGACGAGTAATGCCAAAATCTGCCTATATCCATATACCTTTTTGTAAATCAAAGTGCAAATACTGCTCTTTTGTATCATTTCCAAGTTTAGAACAGATTGAAGAGTATATAAGCGCATTATTATGCGAAATTAATGATGTCTATCGGGAAGAAGAATTAAATACGCTTTATTTTGGGGGCGGAACACCTTCTCTTATACGGACAAAATTATTGAAGCGGATTATTGATAGATTTAATCTGGCTCCTGATTGTGAAGTGACATTAGAATTAAATCCGGATGATGTGTCTTTAGGTTATTTAAGAGATTTGTATAGGCTTGGAATTAACCGCTTGAGTATAGGCTCCCAGACTTTTGATGATGAGATTTTGAAACTCATCGGACGCAGACATGGAAGTCAAGATATTATAAAGGCAGTAAATTTTGCGAAAGAAACAGGGTTCAAAAATATAAGTGTAGATTTAATTTACGGTCTGCCGGCTCAAACTATAGACGGATTAAAAAGAGATTTAGAGAAGTTCTTAAGACTTGGAATTCAACATATATCTACATACGGTTTGAAAATAGAGAGAGATGCTATTTGGGGCAAAAATCCGCCAGAAGTACCGGATGATGATGTGCAGGCTGATATGTATCTTGAAATAAATAATTTTCTTGAACCGGAAGGTTTTTTCCGATATGAAATCAGCAATTTTGCCTTAAAAGGTTTTAAATCCGGACATAATTTAAATTATTGGAATAATGAAGAGTACTACGGTTTTGGAGTTTCTGCGCACGGCTATATAGATGGAGCAAGGTATTCTAACGAATGTGATTTGAATAAGTACCTGCTAAATCCGACAAAACCGTTAACGTTTAATTTACTCACAACAGAAGAAAAATTAGAAGAAGAAATCTTTTTAGGGTTCAGAAAAACTTCCGGTGTGAATATAAAAAGAATAAAAGAGAAATTCGGTATAGATTTTGAGGCTAAGTATAAAGGTATTATAGACAAATATTCAAATTATTTTGAAAAAACAGCCGAAGGATACAGGTTAAATCTTCAAGGCGTTTTGGTCAGTAATCTTATATTATCTGAATTTTTATCTGATGTTACATAATGCTGTGAATATTTTTTAGCAGTTCTATTGGCAAAATAATCAACAATTGCACCGTCAATTAAACCTCCAATAGCCCCCATTCCGGCAGCCAGCAGAGATATTATAATCTTTAATCCGGGTTTTACTTTGCTTGATGTTATCAAAGGCATTCCAAATAATAATCCGCTCCAGACTCCCAGCTGGGTAAAGAGTTTTTTACCTTCTTTGGATTGATAATATACTTTATTTTCCTTTGAGATATCCAGATTTCTATTATATTCTAAAGCTTTTCTTAAGCCGTGAGTTTTTATATAATCCTCTGCCTGTGCAACTTTCTGGTTTCTGTTCTTATCTGCATACCAGCCGGCCATAAACTGTGTTCCTATACCGAAAAGAGTTGTCATAAGAACAGCCGTTTTATTCATCCCGGGACGTTCAATAATACTATCCAATACAAAACTTGCAGCACCTACCGCCCCCATAATTTTTCCGGCATTTGTTTTATAATAAGGATTTCCTGCCGGCGTATTATCCCAGCTGCCTTTAAAATTAATTGTTTTATTTGTTATGCTGTTCATACTTTATAAAAACTTCTAAAACTAAAATTTGCTATTACTTTAATTTTTCTTTTAATTCTTGCACTTCATATTTCAATCTGTTAATATCGCATTTAACAGGATCCGGGATTCTGTTATGCATTAATACTCCATCGGGATTCATAAATTTCTGCTGCACAACTCGCCCGGGGACACCGACTACAGTACAGTGTTCAGGAACATCATCAACAACAACAGA
>CALVEE010000197.1 GCA_944326495.1 Candidatus Gastranaerophilales bacterium
AAGGTAAAAGTTAAATTAACCGGCATGTGCAGCGGATGTAAAAATGCTTCAATGACGTTAAAAAACTTTGTTGAAACTATTTTGAAGGACAAAGTTGATTCAAAACTTGAGGTTGAACAGGTATAATATATTTGCCAATGTAGGTCAGGCATTGCCTGACAATAAAGCTTTTGTCAGGCAATGCCTGACCTACAATTATTTAAATAAAGGATAGATATATGATTTATTTAGACAATAACGCAACTACTAAAATTGATGAAAGAGTATTAGAGGAGATGCTTCCTTATTTAAAAGAGGATTATGCAAATCCGTCCAGCATGTATGATTTTGCTAAAAAACCTGCTGCAGCGATAAGAGAAGCGCGGGTTAAAGTGCGGGATTTTTTAGGTGCAGAAAATGAAAAAGATATTTATTTCACTTCCTGTGGGTCAGAGTCTGCTAATACAGCAATTAAAGGAGTTTTGAACTGTAACAGGGAAAAGCGTCATATTATAACGACAAAAGTTGAGCATCCTGCGGTTTTGAATACTTATAAAGAGTTTGAAAAAAACGGATATGAAGTTGATTATATCGGTGTAAATTCTCAAGGCGAGCTTGATATTGATGAATTGAAATCTAGGTTAAGAAAAGATACGGCATTAGTGTCTATAATGTATGCAAACAACGAAACCGGCGTGATTTATCCGGTAGAAGAGATTGCTGAATATATAAAATCAAAATCTCCGGAGACTAGATTTTTTGTAGACGCAGTTCAAGCTGCGGGTAAAATTCCTATCAATGTCAAAGATACAAAAATTGACCTGCTCGGAATTTCGGGACATAAGTTCCACGCACCAAAAGGCGTAGGGGTTCTTTATGCAAAACCGGATGTAAGGTTTACCCCTCTGATTAACGGCGGACATCAGGAAAGAGGCTTGAGAGCCGGTACTGAGAATGTTCCGTATATTGTTGGTATAGGAAAAGCGGCTGAACTTGCTATGGACGCTTTAAGTTATGAGCTAAAAGAAGTTAAGCGCTTGCGCGATAAGCTCGAGGAAGGTATTTTAAAGAACGTATTTAATGCAAGACTGAATACAGGAGTGAAAGACAGAGTTCCTAATACTTCTAATATCGGTTTTGAGTATGTTGAAGGAGAACTTATACTTCTGCATTTGAGTGATATAGGCGTTTGTGCAAGCTCCGGAAGCGCCTGCACGTCAGGTTCCTTAGAGCCGAGTCACGTATTAAGAGCCATGGGAATACCGTTTACGGCTCTGCATGGTTCAATCAGGTTCAGTCTTTCAAGGTTTACGACAGAAAAAGATATTGATTTTGTTATAGAAAAATTACCTGGTATAATGGATAAGCTGACTTCTATTTCTCCATTTCAGGATGAGTTGGAAGTTTTGAGAAAAAGAAAAGGATAATTTATGATAGATACAATAACAAACGCTATTATGAAGTTTGCTGCGACTCATATGAAATTTATTATCGGAGTTATAGTCAACCTGCTTTTAATATGGGGTTTTTGTAAGCTTATCGATATTTTAGGCAGAAAGATTGTATTCCGCTTAAGAGCAAGGAATTCTGATTCTCCTCTTGTAAACCTGATGCCTGTTTTGAATAGGATAGCCAAAGCTATTATTGTATTTATCTTGCTCGCGGGATTTTTGCAAAGTTTTGGATATAATGTAGCATCACTAATAGCCGGTTTCGGGATTACAGGTTTAGCGGTTGGTTTTGCTGCTAAAGAAGCTATCGGAAATATTTTCGGTTCATTCGGACTTTTAGCGGACAGGGTTTATAAAATAGGTGAGTATATCAAATTCAACGGCTACGAAGGCACTGTTGAAAATATTAATCTTCGCTCAACTACTGTAAGAAGCCTTGAAGGCTTTGCAATAAATGTTCCGAATAACCTTCTTGCAAACGAAGAGATAACAAATGTTTCGCAGACTGACAGAAGAAGGATTGATTTGACTGTCGATATTGAATACGGAACTTCTAACGAAAAAATTGACAGAGCTCTGGAAATCTTAAGAGAGATAGCAAGAGAGGATGAAACTATTTTAGAAGGCGAGCTTGCGTTTATTGAAAACCTTGCGCCGAGCTCTATTGCCCTAAGGCTTGTATGCTACACTACAAGAGCTGCATGGTCTGATTATGTTCAGGAAAAAAGTGTAGTAATAAGAAAAATCATTCACCGCTACCGTGAAGAAGGAATTGAATTCGCATTCCCGTCTACGAGTATATATATGGCAGATAGTAATTCTTAACCCAATTCTTTATATTTGTTCGCAATATAGGCAATGGTTTTGGGGAAATACTGCTGTAAAAAGATTGTTCTTGAGCCGATATCTTTCCATTTAGCAGGGGTATTTATTATTAAATTAGCTTCTGCTGTTGTTTCACTAAGGCCGTTTGATATCATATATCTTAAAAAATAACTTGCTTGGCGGACGGCCATATCCGGTGCATTTGTCGTAAATAACGCCTTTTCATATTCATAAATGTTTTTCAAGGCATTGTCTTCTTTAAGATTTAATGCTCTGGCTTTTTCATGCCCGATTTCATGCTCAAATACCGACAGCAGGATATTATCTTTTCCTATTCTTATACCTTTACCCACGCTTTCAGCAGTATCATTATTGGTATCTGATATAAGTGTATAGGCATTTGAATTTTTTAGAGCAAACCATTCTTCGCCGGATAAACCTTTTAAAACTTTGATAAATTTTTTATCTACTGTATATTTATCAATGATTTTTTTCTCAAGGACAAGCTCACCCAGCGTAATCTCGCCTGCTGTAAGTTTTCTATAGGTGAGAGTATTTTGTTCGCATTGGCGGATTTCTTCTGCTAAATTTTTATAATCTTCTTCTGTGAAATCCTTTAATTTATATTCTGCTGCTTCATTATTTCCATCTAGTTTTTCAATTCTTACCTTGTTTTCATCAAAAACAATATCATAATTTATCCCATCTGTTGAGGATTGAAAATGGTTTTCAGATAAGACTTTAAATTTTTTAGTCGTTTCATATAAAACTTTTCCGTTTTTATCAGTTATTTTGTAGTAAAAATACCGGTTGCCTTTCTTATCATTTGCGAAAATATAATCAGTAACTGTTCCATCAGGTGAAGTTAGATGTTTTTCAATATGTTCGCCTTTATTTCTGTCAAATTCTGCTAAACCGCTTTTATAAACTTTTCCATCTTCCGTAATCTCGGTATTTTCAAATTCGCCCCCGATTTTGCTTTCATTATATCCGCTTTTTCTGATAAAAGTGCCATCATTTAAGTCAAAGGTTTCAAATTCTGCTCCGAGAAGCTTGTTACTATCAAGAAAAGCATTTTCATTTTCCTTGTTTTTCTTTGGAGTTAATATCGTAACAGAATGATTTTTTAAATTATAAAGCATGTTGTTATTTTCAAATGTAATAAGTTCAGCTGTTATCGGGTCAAACCGGAACACTGTATTATTATTTGCTCCCCGTTTACTGGTTCTAATGATTAGATATGGTTCGCTGTATGAGTTAGCATATTCATGCAAATCATCAAAATCTATATTAAACTTTTCTTTAACATAACTTACTTCATCAAGCAGCTTAGAGGCAAACAGCTCTCCGTATCTGTTATTTAATTCTCTTCTTCTCTTTGGAAGTACTCCGTATTTTTTTAAATGCTTAAGCATAGATGAAGCTTCATCCATATTGCGGGAATTCCTCACAATATCTGCAAACCAGACATTCCCGCATTCTTCAGGATTTTCCAGACCGTAGTTTAAAAGCTCAATTTTAAATTCTAAATCCTTTTGATTATCAACTGTTCTATGTACACCGCTAAAAATAAACTCATATCCAAGCTTTTCTTTTATCTCATCTTTTTTCAGGAGCATATAATCAAAAAATTTGGCTGAATTTATATTATTAAAATATAAAGAGTTATAAAGAGAACCAAAAAGTTCATTGCTGTCAATAATTTTTGCAATACATTGGATATTGTAATCATTCAAAGGAATATGATTTAAAATATTTCGATTATTTTCATTTAAGTTTACTTTTTTCTTTTCAATTTCAGCTTTCAAATTCTGAAACTCATCTTCTGTTAATTCTTTTATAGGTTTGTTAGATATTTTATCCCTTTCATCCCTTTTGCCATTTTCCCCCTTTAAGCCGGCAGCTACCCCGCAAAGACCTAATGTAGCAATTGTTCCTGCAGTTTGCGGCGAGGTAAAAAAACTGTCATTAGTTTTTTTATCAGAAAAACTTCCGGCAGCTGCAAGTCCGCCTGCTGTAATTAGCATAGCAATGCCGCTGTTTCTGACGGTTTTCCAGAGATTTATGTTCGGATTAAATTTTATATTCATACGAGACCTTCACCTGATTTTATAACGCTCAAATAATAAAAATTTTGACCATAATAAAAAGTATTTTTACAAATATTTACATTGGGCATTAATTTTGATTAAATTGATTGTATGAAAATAAAAATTATTGCTCTTGGAAAGATTAAAGAAAAGTTTTTAAAAGACGGGATTGACGAGTTTATGAAACGTCTAAGACCTTATATTCCTGTTGAGATAATTGAGCTGCAGCCTGTTGAAATAAAAGATGGTAATATGGTTTCAAAGGCTCTTGATGAAGAGGCTGAAAAGATTTTAGCACAGGTAAAAAAAGAGTCTTATATAATAACCCTTGAAATAAACGGTAAACAGCTCTCCTCTGAAGATTTTGCCGAAAAGATAGATGAGATATCAAAAAGCGGAGTAAGCGAACTCATATTTATAATCGGCTCCTCCTGCGGACTGTCGCAGGAGGTTTCTAAAAGAGCTGACTATAAATTAAGTATTTCAAAAATGACTTTCCTGCATCAATTTGCACGCCTGTTGCTGGTCGAGCAAATTTATAGAGCGTTTAAAATTCTAAAAAACGAAACTTATCACAAATAAGGGTAAAAGGGGTAAAATAAAAAGGGTGCTAAAGCACCCTGAAAATCCAACTATCACAAATCAATATATTATTTAACTTTCATACTTCAAGTTTAGTTTAGAAGCTTAGCGGTTTATAAGTTGAGTAAAAATTTAATTCGCTTGCGCTCAAAATCTTTTAACTTCTCCTAAACTCCTCAACTTCTAAACTTATAAACCCTCCCTACAGCGGTTTATTCCACAGAGATTCAGAGAACTTGCTCTGCATTGCACCGTTTTCTACTGATAAAGATACATTGCTCGGAGTGAAGATAAATACCATATCACTGATTTTTTGAGCCGTACCGTTTAATGCGTGAGATGCGCCGCAGATAAAATCGATTGTTCTTTGAGATTGTTCTTTATCTAATAAATCCAAATGTAAAATAACTGTTTTCTTATCAATAAGTTTTTTAACAATTTGAGCTGATTCAGAAAAAGAACGGGGTTCGATTACTGTAACTTCACCGGATTTATAAGAATTTGGATGAGAAACAACTTTTGATTCGCGCTCATATGAACGTTCCGGCTTAACTCTTGTTTCGTACATTGTATCTAATGCTAAATTTCTATCTGTAACATAATCGTCATCACGGTCAACTAAATCCATGAATGCGTCTTCGTCGTTTCCTTCATTAAAACTTCTTGTGAAAAAGTTCACAAATCCTTTTAATCCTTCTGATAATGCCATTTCTCCTCCAATTATAATTCTACTTAATAAATAACTTTCTGCCTATTCTGATTATTGTTGCGCCTTCTTTTAGCGCAATTTCATAATCATCGCTCATTCCCATTGATAATTCCGGAAGCTGAACTTTAAACTCTTCTTCCAGACTATCCCTGAAATCTCTTATATCTTTGAATAACTTATGGAGTGTATCCTTATCCGCTCCTAAAGGCGCTATGTTCATTAACCCGATAACATCCAGCCCCTCAAGCTTAAGAATTTCTCCCAAATCGTTTTTCAAAACCTCTTTTGTATATCCGGACTTTTGTTCCTCTCCTGCGTTATTAACCTGCAATAAAACTTTCTCTCTCTTATTCAACAGGCAAGCCTCTTTAGAGATTATACGGGCAAGCTTTAAAGAGTCAACTGATTGAATTACATCAAAGTACTTAACAACTTTTGCAGCTTTGTTGCTCTGCAAGTGCCCTATAAAGTGGAATGTTGAATTCTGCCTGATATCTTCAGGAAGCTCTTCTATTTTGTGAATAGCATCAATCGCTCTTGACTCCCCGAAATCTCTAAGCCCTGCTTCATATCCCGCTTTTATCCCCTCAAGTCCGAAATACTTGGTTACTGCTACTATTTTAATTTTAGAATGTGCGATTTTGTTTTTGATTTCCTGAAGGTTTGC